>NZ_JAKMSK010000004.1:0-140329 GCF_025772605.1 Campylobacter sp. CNRCH_2016_0050h
ATGCCCTATAGCTAAAACATCTTTAGAAAAAGTATGTAAATTATAGTCACCTCCAACTACCGCTAAGAGTTTTCCGTTAGCATAAACAGGAATGGCATAAGTAATTCCTATTTCTCCTGTTGTTACAGATTTATATGGATCAGTTGTTATAAATTTTCCAGCTGCTTTAGCTTCTTTATACCAACCTCTATTTTTAGTATCATAACCCTTTGATAAATCAAGTACTTGACCATCTGATTGATAATTTTTACCACTATCTTCAAAACCAACATAAACTAGCTCAAACCCAGAAGTTTTTGCAGCTAGTTTGAGAATTTGCATAATTTGTTCTGAAGGCATATTTAAATTACTAGAAAATTGCTCTGCTAAAGATTCTATAGCTAATCTTTTAGTTTTTCCATAAAAATCATACAGAGCATTTGTATCCACCATATTGTTTACTTGTATTTCTGTTAGTAAATCAAAAGTACTATTTTTTGAATTAAAATAACTGACTAAATTAATCAGTATTACAATAGAAACTACACCTACACACATTATCCATATAAGCTTTGAAGATAAGCTCTTAGAAAATGAAAAAACCATAACAGCTCCTTAAAATTTTGTAGTAAATTTTTATACAACGATTATCATGCTATTAATACAATAAAATGCCAACAAAATAATAAATATATAAAATAAAAAGTAAATTATTTATTACATGATGTCCTAGTTATAATATTTTAAAAGCATTTATCAAAAATGTATATTAATCAGTATATTTTGAGAGTATTGTAACTTTATAACACAATTTATACTAAGCTGAAAGAATAACTTTCAGCTTAAAAAATTATAATTTATTTTCGTTTTTACTTAGATAATCAGCAACACCTTTAGGGTCAGCCTTCATACCTTCATCACCTTTATTCCAACCAGCTGGGCAAACTTCACCATGTTCATTAGTAAATAGCATAGTATCAACCATTCTAATCATTTCATCAATGTTTCTTCCAAGTGGTAAGTCATTTATAACTGCATGGCGGATTGTTCCATCAGCATCAAGCAAGAAAGAACCTCTTAAAGCAACTGCTTCTTCAAATAAAACATCAAAATTTCTAGCAATTTGTTTTGTTAAGTCAGCTACTAAAGGAAATTTAACTTGACCTATACCACCTTGATTTACAGGCATATTTTTCCAAGCAAAGTGAGAGAATTCGTTATCGCAAGATACACCAATTACTTCAATACCTCTATCTTTAAAATCTTGATATCTTTTATCAAAAGCAATAATTTCAGAAGGGCAAACAAAAGTAAAATCTTTTGGATAGAAAAATACTACTGCACCTTTTGGTCCTATATTTTTATAAAGATTAAAATCTCCAACTATTTCATTATTACCTAATACAGCAGGTGCTGTAAAATCAATAGCTTTTTTAGTTACTATCATCGTTTATCTCCTAATTAATAAATTTTATTTGTAACAAAATAATATCATTTGTAAATTTAAAAATTTATTAATTGTGTAAATTTGTATGTAAATTAATTTTATTATCAAAATTAAAAGATTTTAAGAATAAAATTAAGACAATTTTGATAATCTTATATTAAACTTTTAATATTTAAGGAGTAAAAAATGGCAGTTAAAATTACTGATATTTGTATAGCATGTGGTTCTTGTATAGATGAATGCCCAGTAAGTGCAATCGTAGATGATGCAAATAACCCTGAGGGCGAAGATAGATATTATGTTTATGCTGATAAATGTGTTGAATGTGTAGGACATAATGATCAGCCAGCATGTGCAAGTGCATGTCCAACTGATGGCTGTATTGTATGGAGCGATGTAGTTAGTGGTCAACCAAGTCGTGATAATATCGGAAGCGATTTAAGAGATGGCTCAACTCCGGTATTTGCTTAATTAATACCCAATACAAGCATCTTTCTAGTATTTAAGATGCTTGTAGCTTCTTCATTTTATAACTCAAAATTACAATTTTTATATAAATTTAAAGCATTTTTTGATATAATTAACTCTTTTATAAACATAAAACTTATCTAAATTAAGGGGACGATTTTGGAAAAAACACTTTCTATTATTAAACCTGATGCAGTAAAAAAAGGCGTTATTGGTCAAATTTTAACACGCTTTGAAAGCAATGGTCTAAGAATAGCGGCTACAAAAAAAATACAGCTTTCAGAAAAAGAAGCACAAGAATTTTATGCTGTACACAAAGATAGACCATTTTTTAAAGACTTAGTTGAATTTATGATCAGTGGTCCAGTTGTGGTTTCTGTTTTAGAAGGCGAAAATGCTGTGTTAAAAAACAGAGAATTAATGGGTGCTACAAATCCAAAAGAAGCGGCTCCTGGTACTATCAGAGCAGATTTTGCAGATAGTATTGATGCAAACGCGGTTCATGGAAGCGATAGCTTGGAAAATGCAAAAATTGAAATAGAATTTTTCTTTTCAAAAACTGAAATTTTATAATGAAAATTGCCTTTGCAAAACTTAGCTCTGTAGCTTATCCTTTTAAACTAGATCTTGATAATATAGTTTTTGAAGGAACTATTACAAAAGTTAATCCAAAATTAGCTAAAATAACAGCTAATTTTAAAGGATTTACTTATAGAAATTGCGATCGATGTGGTGATGAAATGGAACTTGAAATCGATCAAAATATAGAGCTTTTTGCAAGCGATGGAATTTTTAAAGATGAAAATAATACTTTAAGTGATACTATGGAGTTTTTTGACTCTCATATTGACTTAATAGAGCTTGCTACAAGTGAATTACAATCTTACTTAAGTGATTATTTTTATTGTAATAAATGTTTAAATTAATAAAGGAGTAAAAAATGGCAGTACCTAAGAGAAGAGTGAGCAAAACTCGCGCAGCAAAACGCAGAACTCATTACAAAGTTACCCTACCTATGCCTATTAAGGATAAAGATGGTAGCTACAAAATGCCTCATCGTGTAAATCCTGTAACTAAGGAATATTAAGAACAATGACGAGCATTGCTATTGATGCAATGGGTGGTGATTTTGGGGAAAAACCTATTATAGAAGGTGTAATTCAAGCTCTAAAAGAGCGAAAATTTAAAGCCATCTTAGTAGGAGATCCTCAAAAGCTTAAAACCTTAATCCCTCAAGAATTAAACTCATATATAGAATATGAAGAGGCTTTTGATGTATTTGCTATGGAAGAAAATTCTACAGATGCATTAAAACGAAAAGATAGTACAATCTACAAAGCCATAGATTTAGTAAGAAATCAAAAAGCAAAAGCTGTTGTGTCAGCTGGACATAGTGGAGCTACTATGAGTTTGGCTACTTTAAGACTTGGAAGATTAGCCAATATCGCTAGACCTGCAATAGCCACTTTAATGCCAAATATCCATTCAAGAACATTAGTGTTAGATGTTGGTGCAAATGTTGATTGCAAAAGTGAGCATTTGTTTCAATTTGCCATTATGGGTGAAGCCTATGCTAAAGAAATTTTAAAAATTGCTAAGCCTAGAGTTGCTTTGCTTTCAAATGGCGAAGAAGAATGCAAAGGAAATGAGCTTACTAAAGAAACCCATCAACTTTTAAAGCAACTTCCAAATTTTGTCGGAAATGCTGAGGGAAGAGATATATTTAATGGCACGATAGATGTATTAGTATGCGATGGTTTTAATGGAAATATCTTACTTAAAACCGGTGAAGGTGTAGCAAGTGTTATTACAAAACTTTTAAAACAAGAAATTCAAAAATCTTTTTTATCAAAACTTGGCTATCTTTTAGCAAAACCTGCTTTTAATGAATTAAAAACCCACATTGATTATGAAGAATATGGCGGGGCTCCACTTCTAGGTGTGAAAGAATGTGTCATTATAAGTCATGGTAAAAGCGGTCCAAAAGCCATTAAAAATGCTATTTTTCAAGCATTAAATTTTACACAATCAAATATAAATCAAACTATAGAAAAAGAACTTGCCAATTATGAAATCAACTAAAGCTTCATTAAAAAGTATAGCTTCTTACATTCCCGAAAAAATACTTAGCAATAAAGAATTAGAATCTATGGTGCAAACTAGTGATGAGTGGATATTAAGAAGAACAGGAATAGAGCAAAGACGCATAGCAAATAATGATGAAAACACAAGTGATCTTGGCACTAAAGCAGCTATCAAAGCTATACAAAGAGCGAATTTAAAACCTCAAGACATAGATGCTATTATTGTTGCTACTTTAAGTCCTGATTGCTTTACTATGCCATCAACTGCATGTAAAATTGCTCATAATCTTGGATTAAAAAACATCACTGCTTTTGACATTTCTGCAGCATGTTCAGGGTTTATTTATCTTTTAGAACTTGCTAAATCTATGGTTGAAAGCAAAACAAAGAAAAATGTTTTAATTATTGGAGCTGAAAAAATTAGCTCTATTATAGACTATACAGATAGAAGTATTTGTGTTTTATTTGGCGATGGAGCTGGTGCTGGAATTGTATCTTTAGATGATAATTATCCGATTATAGATACTCATACAGCAAGTGATGGGGAGTTTGGAGATTTATTAATAACTCAAAGATCTCAAAAAAGTAGCATTTGCTCTCCTCTTTCTATGCAAATGAAAGGAAACGAAGTATTTAAAATTGCAGTAAATACTCTAAGTAATGATGTTATTGATATTCTTGCAAAAAATAATATAAAAAGTGAAGAAATTGATCTTTTTATACCTCATCAGGCTAATTTAAGAATTATTAAAGCCGTGCAAGAAAAATTAAATTTTACAGATGAACAATGCGTGGTTACAGTGCAAAAATACGGCAATACTTCAGCAGCCTCAATACCTATGGCAATGAATGATGCTTATGAACAAGGTCGTTTAAAACAAGGCTCACTAATATTGCTTGATGCTTTTGGTGGTGGATTTACTTGGGGTTCAGCATTGCTTCGTTTTGGCGGAGAAAATAACAAATAAGTTTATAAAGCTTATTTGTTATTTAAAAGTTTCTATTTGATCTAATACTGACTTTCTAACTTGATTGTCTGAAGAATCTACACGAATATAAAACTCTACCCTATTATTTATTTCATCTTCTTTATTTGCACTTAAAGGATAATTATCACCAAAACTTACAACTATAAGTTGAGTTGGATCGATTCCTTTAGCTATTAAATAATCGGCTACAACTTGAGATCTTTTACTAGCTAAATCAAAATTTCTCTTAGGATCCCGATCGCTTGCATCAGTATAACCTCTAAGTTCTATTTGAGCTTGTTTTGGCATTTTCTTGAGCACTTCACTAATACGCTTTAAAAAATCTTGTACATCAGCAGAATCAATCTGAATACTACCTCTAGCAAATTCAACCCTAGCTGGTAAATTTAAAACTATATTATTTTCTCTTTGATCTAATGCTGCTTTTAATTTTTCTATATTTTCTTGTTGAGTAATACTTAATTTCTTAAGTTTTTCAAGCTCTTCTACATTTGCATTTGAAGGTGCACTATATTTATTATGCACTTCACTTTCTTTTTCTAAAGGACTAGAAGCAGTGAATTCAAAAATTTTAACAAATTCAGTTTTCAAGGCTTCAGTTTTTGCAGGATTACTTTCAGAAATCGCCCAAAGAGCAATAAAAAGTGCCAAAAGCAAACTTAAAAAGTCTGCATAAGGCACTGCCCATTTTTCACCTGCTGGACATTCTGGACATTTATGTTTTTTTCCCATTTTTAACTCTTATTTATCAAATTGAGAAATTCTAGGCTCATCATGGCTTAAATAGTTAAATAACTTTGCCTCCAAATCTCTTGGATTAGCTCCTTCTGCAATGCTTACAATAGCGTGAGAAATAACTATTCTTTCCTTAATTAAATCATGTGAATTAGCTTTCATTTTATTACCCCAAGGCCCAAATAAAGCATAAGCACCAAAAATTCCCGTAACAGTTGCTGTAAAAGCTCCTGAAATACCCGCTGCCATAGCCTGTGGATCATCAAGTAGTTTAAGTGCCAAAATCAATCCAAAAACAGCACCAACAAGCCCCATAGTAGGACAAGTTTCACCAAAGCGTATCCAATATTCTGCACATTCTTTATAATATTCTTCCATTTCTTCTACTTGAATTTCCATACTTTCTTTAATTTCTTCTACGCTCTTACCATCTACCATCATCATCATAGCTTCTTTTAAGAACTCATTGTCAATTTCATTAGTTTTTGACTCTAAAGCCAAAAGTCCATCTCTTCTTGCTATAACAGAGTATTCTACAAGCTCAGCTATTCTTTGACTTAAATTTACTCCCGAACCTTTAAAAACTACCTTTAATTCCTTATATGCACCTTTAACAATTTTTTTATGTGTAGAAGTCATTGCGCAAAAAGCTGCTGTAGGCACCACGATAATAAAAGACGCTAAGTGTAAAACATGCAAAGGGTTACCACCCTCTAAAATATCCCCTACAGAAATACTAACAACAGCTAATACCATCCCAAGTATGGTTGAAAGATCCATTAAACATTCTCCTTATTTTAATATACCCCAATTTTTGGCAATACTTGATGAAGTTTTTAATTTAACTTTTAATTTTACAATATTTTCCATAATATCACTAGCTTTTTTTGCAAAATCCTCACAAAGTTCATCTTTTACTTCAAAAATAAGCTCATCATGAATTTGTAAAATTAAGCGTTTGTTTTCATCCAAATTTCTACTTATTTCTATCATTGCCAATTTTATTATATCGGCAGCTGAACCTTGAAGTATAGAGTTAATACTCTCTCTTTCATGCATTGCAATTTGCATAGGCTTTGCATTTTCAAAATCAAAATAACGCTTACGACCTAGTAAAGTACTTATAAAGCCATTTTGCTTAGCTTCATTTTTTACCTTTTCAAAATAAGTTTTAATACTAGTAAAATTCTCAAAATATTTTTCAATATATTCTTTAGCTAACTTCGCTTCTATTTTTAAATTTTGACTCAAAGTCTTATAACCCATACCATAAATAAGACCAAAATTTATACTTTTAGCAATACTTCTTGTCTCATAATCACTATGGCCAAAAATCATAATAGCAGTTTTTGCATGAATATCCTCATCGTTTGAAAACGCTTCTAATAATTTCTCATCTTCACTAAAATGTGCTAGCATTCTAAGCTCAATTTGTGAATAATCAAGTGAGATAAAACTAAATCCTTCTTTTGCAATAAAGCAAGATTTATAATCTTTAGCATATTGACCATGTGCAGGGATATTTTGCAAATTTGGATCTTTTGATGAAAGGCGTCCAGTAGCTGTTCCTGTTTGCAAAAAACTTGAATAAATTCTTGAATTTTCATCTTTTTTAGCTAATTTTAACAAAGGTTCACAATAAGTAGAAACTAATTTTGCAAGCTCTCTGTAAGCTAAAATTTCTTTTACAATCAAATGTTCATCTAAAATAGCATTTAAAACCTTTTCATCAGTAGAATAACCTGTTTTGCTTTTTTTGCCACTTGGTAGTTTTAATTTTTCAAATAAAATATCCCCTACTTGTTTAGGAGAGTTAATATTAAATTTTTCACCCGCTAAATCATATATTTTTTCACTTAGTATTTTAATATCTTGATTAAAACTTTGCATTAAGTTTTCAAGCTTTTGAGTGTCAAGTTTAATGCCATTATTTTCCATCATAATAAGCACTTTGATAAATTCAAACTCACTTTTTTGTGCAAGTTCAAACAAAGGCTTTTCTAATTTTTTTAAAAAATACAAATAAAATCTTAAAGTAATATAAGCATCTTCAGCAGCATATTTACAAGCTTTTTCTACATCCACTCCTGCAAAGTTTTCTCCTTTTTTTACCAAGTCTTCAAAATGTAAAGTCTCATAAGCAAACAATCTTTTTGCCAAATCATCCATATTTACACGCAAACTTGGCTCTTTAAGCCATGCAAGTATCATAGTATCAGCATAGTTTTTTGGAGGAAGTAAATTAAAATTATTTTTTATAATTTCAAAGTCATATTTAAGATTATGGCCTATAACCGTGCTTTGATATATTTTTTCTATACCCTTTTTAGCTACTTGCATAGAAATTTGCTTACAAACTCCTAAATAATCATGTGCAAGTGGCACATAAAAGGCTTCACTTTCATGAAAACAAAAACTAAACCCTACTATCTTAGCTTCTTTAGTATCTAAGCCCGTAGTTTCGGTGTCAAAAGCAACAATACTTTGATCATCAATTTTTTCTAAAATTTCAAATAATTCTTTCTCATCTAAAATTAATCTTGCATTAAATCCTAAATTTTTATCTTTATTAGTAGGATTAGTGCGTAGTTTTTTTAACAAAGCATTTAATTCATAATGCTCTAAAATATCCATAATCTTAAGCAAAGGCTCATCTTTTGGATACTCACAATTTAAAAGCATATCTTTTACATCTAAATTTTCATATAAAGAAGCAAGTTTTTTGCTTAAAAAGGCATTTTCTTTGCCTTCAAGCAACAAATTACGACTTCTCTCATTACGCACTAGTGTTAAGTTTTCATAAATTCCTTCAATACTTTCAAACTCATCAAGTAAATTCTTAGCACCCTTAGCACCAATTCCTTTTACCCCTGGGATATTATCTGAACTATCTCCACATAGAGCTAAAAAATCTCTTATTTGGCTAGGTTTTACCCCATATTTTTCCAAACACCCTGCTTCATTGTAATCATTTTTTGAAATAGGGCTATAAATACTAACTTTATCATCTTTTATAAGTTGATATAAATCTTTATCTTGAGTGATAATTCTTATAAAAATATCCTTACTTTCACACTCTTTAACTAAAGATGCGATGATATCATCAGCCTCATATCCTTCGCAAGAAAAACTTGAAAAACCCATTTTTTCTATCATTTGAATGCAAATTGGAATTTGAGCTAATAAATCAGGCGGAGGTGGAGTGCGATTGATTTTATAATTTGGATCAATTTCACTTCTAAAAGTTTTTCCTTTACTATCAAGAGCAAAAATAATCATATCACTAGGATGTTCATTTTTCAAACTATAAATAAAATTAGCAAAACCACTAATCATATTACTAGGCTCACCTTTTGAATTTTTCAAACCCTTTAAAGCATAAAAAAGTCTAAAGAAAAAGCCAAAAGTATCAATTATTGTTAAAGTTTTCATTTTTTTCCTATATTAAAAAATAATAATAATTATCGCCCAAAATTATTTAAAAGTCGGTAAAAAGTATTAAATTTCCATTTTAAGCATTTTAGTTACAATTATATTTTAAATTTAAAACAAAGGTTTAATCTTGCAAACAAAATCAATCGCGGATGAAAATTTTCAAACTCCACAAGGAAAAAAGGCATTTAAAAAGGCTGTGTTTTCATGCTGGCTAGGAACTGCCATGGAATATGCAGATTTTGCACTTTATGGCTTAGCTGCAGCTACTGTTTTTTCAGAAGTTTTCTTTCCTGAACAAACTCCTGTTATAGCATTATTGCTTAGTTTTGTTACTTATGGTATAGGTTTTATTGCTAGACCTATTGGAGCTTTATTTTTTGGATATTTAGGAGATAAATACGGAAGAAAAAATGTATTAATGAGCACCATTGCATTAATGGGTATTTCAACTACTTTAATTGGTTTTATACCAAGTTATGCAATAATTGGAATTTGGGCTCCTATATGTTTGGTTATTTTGCGTTTTATGCAAGGCTTTGGAGCAGGTGCTGAGCTTTCAGGTGGGACTGTCATGCTTGGAGAATATGCTCCTAGCAAACATAGAGGTTTAATCTCTTCTGTTATAGCACTTGGATCAAACAGTGGAACCTTGCTTGCAGCTTTTGTGTGGCTTTTAGTTACAAGTATGGATGATGCTAGTTTTAAAGAATGGGGATGGAGAATTCCTTTTATAGGAAGTATTTTTATAGCACTTTTTGCTGTTTATATGCGTTTAAATGTAAAAGAAACTCCTGTTTTTGAAAAACAAAAAGAATTAATGCTAAAAATTCGTCATGAAAATGAAGCACATATGAAAGAAGATGAAAGAACTTTTTGGCAGAAAAGTCGTGCATTTTGGACTATGGTGGGTATAAGGATAGGAGAAAATGGACCATCTTATCTTGCACAAGGCTTTATAGTAGGTTATGTAACTAAAATTTTACTTCTTGATAAATCAGTAGCCACAACTGCTGTTGTTATCGCTTCTTTGGTGGGATTTTTGGTTATACCTTTAGCAGGATATTTAAGTGATAAATTTGGAAGGCGTATTACTTATAGAACCTTTTGCTTGCTTTTAATGCTTTATGCTTTCCCTGCTTTTATGCTACTTGATAGTAAAAATGAAATTATTGTAATTTTAACTATCATTGTAGGTATGTCTTTAGCATCTTTAGGAATTTTTGGCGTACAAGCTGCGTGGGGTGTGGAGCTTTTTGGAGCAAAAAATCGCTATACCAAAATGGCACTAGCAAAAGAATTTGGCTCTATACTTTCAGGAGGAACCGCTCCTATGATAGCTTCAGCTTTGCTTGCTTATTATGGCACTTGGTGGCCAATAGCCTTGTATTTTGTTATCACTGCAGGAATTGGTTTTATCACAACTTTCTTTGCACCAGAAACTAGAGGCAGGGATTTAAATTTAATAGAAGATGCGATATGATACGCCTTATTTTAGATACTGATATAGGCAATGGAATAGCAGGGGCTAATACTGATGATGGTTTAGCCCTTGGACTTATTTTAGCCTCCAAAGAAATCAAACTTGAAATGATTAGCACTTTAAGTGGTAATGTGCAAGCTTTAACCGCTTATAGTGTTGCTAAAGATTTATTAAATAAGCTTAATCTAAACATACCTTTGTATTTAGGTGCTCATGAAGCTTTATGTGAAGATAGTCATTTTTGGAGACAAAGACTAGATAAAGGCGTAGAAGAGTTTAAGCTTACTCATCTTTGGGATCATATAAAACCTATAAAAATCCTAGAAAACATAAACCCAAATGCTTGTATGAAAATGGGTGAGCTTGTTATGCAAAACCCAGGTGAAATTTCAATTTGCGCTATAGGGCCTTTAACAAATATAGCCATAGCTATGAAGCTTTTTAAAGACTTTGATAAAAATGTAAAAGAAATTTTTATCATGGGTGGAAGTTTTGATATGCCTTATCATATCAAAGATACAAATTTTGGCTTTGATCCTGAAGCTGCTAGTATAGTTTTAAACTCAAGAGCTAAAATCACACTTGTTCCTTATAATGCAACAATGCAAACTATGCTCACACATGAAGATTTAAATGCTTTAGAAAATCAAAATCCACTTTGTGATTTTTTAGTGCAGACTTTAAGAGTTTGGATTGATTTTGCAAGCAAAACAAGAGGCACAAATGGCACATGGATACACGATGCATTAACTATTGCTTATATGCTTGATCCAAATTTAGCAAATTTTGATGAGTATTTAGTAGATGTCATTTGTGATAGTACTTTTGCTAGAGGAAGCACGATAAGGTGTTTTAAAGACGCTAAAATGCCTATGAAAAATCATGAATTAAAAAACACCATAAAAGTTTTAAAAGATGTTGATAATGCTAGACTTTTAAATCTTTTAAAATCAAGACTTTTAAATGGAATTTGCTATGAAAATTACAAAAGCATAACGACTTAATTTACCCAAGGCTATAAAAATACTTGCTTTTAAAAAAGAATACTTAGCAAATCCAAGCCCTAGTGCAAAAAGATCTCCCACTATGGGTAAAAAAGTAAAAAAAGCATACAAAGAGCCAAATTTTTTAAAGTTTGCATTGATTTTTTCTAATTTACATAAAGAGTTTTTAAAATATTTTTCCAAAATTTGACTCTCTCCAAAATAAGCTAATGCATAAGTACTTAAACTACCCAAAGTATTCCCCAAGCTTGCTATAAATAAAACCATATAAGCATTAAAATCTAATTTCACAAAAATAAGCACAAAAGCCTCACTAGCCATAGGTAAAAGTGTGCTAGAGAGAAAACATACTACGAAAAGCCCTATATAACTTATATCATTATATAAAAAATCAAACATTATAAATTTTCTTAGTATTTATTTTATAAACTATCATTTTAAAGAATTTTTAATAATAATTATCTTAGAATGTAAAGTCATTTGGCAATTTTTTAAAAGGAAAAACTATGGAAAGGAAAAAATTTTCTAAACTAAATTTAGAATACTCATTTAACAAAGCTTCTTTTTCTTGGCGTTAAGCCTGCTACTACATTTTCAATCATTTTTTATTTTACATTTTTAGTTTTAGTTGATCATTTTTGATTTTATATTATTAATCATTTTAAGGAAATACTATGAAAAAATATTATGGAAAATTTGGTGGGCAATTTGTGCCAAATGAAGTAAAAATAGCATTAGATGAAGTAGAAAAAGCTTTTTTAAAACTCAAAAAAGATAAAGATTTTAACACAGAATTAAAAGAACTCTTAACTAATTATGTGGGAAGACCCACACCTTTATACCATGCTAAAAATTTAAGCAAGCTTTATAATCATGAAATTTATTTAAAAAGAGAAGACTTAACTCACACAGGAGCTCATAAGATCAACAATGCCATAGCTCAAGCCTTAATGGCAAAGAAAATGAATAAGAAAAAAATTATTGCAGAAACCGGAGCAGGACAACATGGGCTTGCAACAGCTACTGCAGCAGCACTTTTGGGACTTGAATGTGAGATATTTATGGGGGCTATTGATGTAAAAAGGCAAGCCTTAAATGTCTATAAAATGGAGCTTTTAGGAGCAAAAGTTCATGCGGTAGAAAGTGGAAGTAAAACTTTAAGTGATGCGGTAGATGAGGCTTTAAAGTTTTGGGTTAAAAATACCAAAGAAGTATTTTATGTAGTAGGAAGTGCAGTGGGGCCTTATCCTTATCCACAAATTGTTACGCATTTTCAAAGTATTATAGGTAAAGAATGCAAAATGCAACTTAGAAAATTAAATAAAAAAGTTGATTACATCATAGCAGCAGCTGGAGGCGGTAGCAATGCTGCTGGAATTTTTCATGCATTTTTAAAAGATGAAAAAGTTAAGCTCATAGGTGTTGAAGCAGCAGGTTTAGGAAAAGATACACCTTATCATGCAGCCACACTTACTAAAGGCGAAGAAGGTATTATCCATGGTATGAAAACTAAAGTTTTACAAGATGATAAAGGCAATATTGCTCATACTTTTAGTATTTCTGCTGGGCTTGATTACCCTGGCATAGGGCCTTTGCACGCATATTTGCAAGAAAGTAAAAGAGCAAGTTATCATGCTATTAGTGATGATGAGTGTATTAATGCTTTAAAATTATTATGTAAAGAAGAAGGTATTATACCCGCTATTGAAAGCTCACATGCATTAGCTTATTTAGAAAAACTTTGTCCAACTTTAAAGAAAAAAAGTGTGATAGTTGTAAATCTTTCAGGAAGAGGCGATAAAGATATGCAAAGTATTTATGAATATAAAAAAGGTGAAATTTATGGTTGAAGAATAACTTCAACCAATTTATTTTTTTATGCTTTTTAGCTCTAAATTTAGATAATACCCTGTATAAGAACCACTTTTTTTATGATTTTTAGCAAGCTCTTCAACGCTACCTTTAGCTATAACCTTACCACCTTTAACTCCACCTTCAGGTCCCATATCGATGATATAATCAGCATTTTTAATCACATCTAAATTATGCTCTATCACAAACACACTATTTCCAAGATCAACTAAATGTTGCAAAACTACAATAAGTTTATTAACATCTTCAAAATGAAGTCCTGTTGTAGGTTCATCTAAAATATAAAGAGTTTTTCCTGTATCGCTTCTGCTTAATTCTTTAGCTAACTTAATACGCTGAGCCTCCCCACCACTTAAAGTAGTTGCATTTTGTCCTAAGGTAAGATAATCAAGCCCAACTTTTACCAAAGTATCAAGCTTTTGTTTTATCTTTGGCACAGAAGTAAAAAACTCACTTGCTTCAATAATACTCATATTTAAAACATCAGCTATGCTTTTACCTTTATATTTAATCTCTAAAGTTGCATCATTATATCTTTTACCATTGCAAACATCACAAGTTACCATTACATCAGGCAAAAAGTGCATTTCGATTTTAATCTCACCATCGCCACTACACTTTTCACATCTTCCACCTTTAACATTAAAAGAAAAACGCCCTGCTTTATAACCTCGCATTTTAGCTTCTTTGGTAGCTGCAAAAAGATTACGAATTTCATCCATAGCACCTGTATAAGTAGCGGGATTTGAACGAGGAGTCCTTCCTATAGGACTTTGATCAAGATAAATTACCTTATCAAGTTTTTCCAAACCTTCTATCTTAGCCCCACTTAGTTTTTTAACTTTTTTAGCACGGTTAAGCTCTTCTTTTGCAAATGGAAGCAAAGTTTGCAAGATTAGCGAGCTTTTACCACTTCCTGAAACACCTGTAATTGCTACTAAATTATGCAATGGAAAATCTACACTTAAATTTTGAATATTATTAATACTCACATCTTTTAAACTAATAAAATCTTTTTGTTCTCTGTGTTTTTGATGGGCAATTTGCTTTTTACCACTCATATAAAGGGCAGTTTGGCTTTTACTTTTTAATAATTCTTTATAAGTTCCACTAAATACAACTTCACCACCAAATTTACCAGCATTTGGACCAATATCTACGATAAAATCTGCTTCTTCTATTGTCATTTTATCATGCTCAACCACGATTAAAGTATTACCCTTTTGCTGAAGATTTCTTAAAGTTTTAATGAGTTTTGCTGTATCTCGCTCATGCAAACCAATGCTAGGCTCATCTAAAACATACATCACCCCACTTAAACCACTACCAATTTGAGATGCTATACGAATTCTTTGAGCTTCACCTCCACTAATTGTTCTTGCATCACGCCCTAAGGATAAATACCCAAGTCCTACATCATAAAGAAAAAACAATCTTTCATTAATTTCTTTAAAAATAGGCTTAGCTATCAATCTTTCTTGCTCACTCAAATATGCAAAATTAGCTTCTTTTGAAAAAAATGCAGTAGTATTTTCTATGCTCATATCTAAAATTTCACCCAAATTTTTTTCAGCAACTTTTACAGCTAAACTTTCAGCTCTTAAACGATGACCATTGCAATCTTTACAAGTTTTTTCGCTCATATACTCGCTTAAATCTTTTTCATCTTTTAGCATTTCATAAGCATATTTAACTGCACCTTCAAATTTGCGATTTAAGCGATGTCTTTTCCATAAAAAGTTAATTTCCTTGGCATTACCATAAAGTACTAGACGCTTTTCTTCTTCGCTTAGCTCATTATATGGAATTTTTACCCTTATATCATTTTGCTCGCAAAAGGCCATTAAAAACTTATAGTAATAACTTTTATTAAACCCATATAATAGCTTTACAGCTCCTGCTTCTAAGCTTAATTCTTCATTGATAAGCTTTTTCATATCTAGCGTATATCTTATACCAAGACCATCACAACTTGGACAAGCACCTTTTGGAGAATTAAAAGAAAAACTCAAAGGCTCAAGCAAAGGAAAAGAAATTTTACAATCAAAACAAGCATTATGCTCACTATAATGAAAATGTTTTGCTATGTTTAATTCTTCATTATTTAAAACTTCAATTTCCACTTCACCAAAGCTCTCACTAAGACCTTTTTCTATATCGCTTGCAAGTCTTGCCAACATATCATCTTGCACTTGGAGTCTATCTATCACAAGCTTTATTGTATGTTTTTTAGTTTTAGCAAGCTCAATATCTTCATCAAGACGCGTTAAAACCCCATCAATTTGTGCTCTAACATAACCTTTTGCGACCAAATTTTCCAAAAGATCTGCAAAAGTTCCCTTTTTTTCTTTGATCAGCGGTGCATAAATGATGATTTTTGCCCCTTTTGGAAGCTTTAAGATTTCACCTACGATATCTGCTGCACTCATAGATGAGATTTTTTGGCCACATTGATGACAATGTTGTGAGCCAATCCTTGCGTATAAAAGTCTTAGATAATCATAAATTTCAGTAATAGTTCCAACGGTTGATCGAGGATTTTTAGAAGTTGTTTTTTGATCAATAGCAATAGCAGGAGTTAAACCTTCTATTTTATCAACATTTGGCTTACCCACTTTATCTAAAAACTGCCTTGCATAAGCACTTAAACTCTCAATATAGCGGCGTTGTCCTTCTGCATAAAGTGTACCAAAAGCCAAGGTGGATTTACCACTTCCACTAAGTCCTGTAAAAACTATAAGCTTATTTTTAGGAATTTCTAGGTTGATATTTTTAAGATTATTCTCTTTAGCACCAATTATATTAATAGTATCATTCATAACTTTTCCTAAATATTTAAAAATAAATTTATGATTTTAACATAAGAAAAATTAAAATATTTTTCTTTTTTATAAAGGAAAAATTAAAATACATTCTTAAGTTTTATATAAATAAAAATATATATAATGATTATCAAAATTATTTTAAAGGAGAAAAAATGAAATTTTCAAAAATGGTGTTTTTGAGTTTTTTTATAGCAAGTTCTGCTTTAGCTCATCAATTCTTTCCTATGCAAACTAGCAATGGATATGAAGTAGGTTTTTGGGCTGATGATACTGGGGACAATATCAACCTGATAGGGTTTTTGGTATAAGTGCAAAAGATTCTCAAGGAAAAAATTTAAAAGCTGGCTATGACTACGAAAATAACAAAATATTTATTGAGGGAAAACCTGCTGTTGCAAGTGTTAATTATGATTTTGGATATTACACATTTACAAAAGATGGAAAACATTATGCACAAAAAAGATCTGATATTACAGATATTACTGGTGCAAATGAAGTCACTCAAACAAGAAAAATTTTCAAAATGGGAAAAAGTATTTTTTCTTGGGATGAAGGTTCAAAAAAACCATTAGGATTAAAATTTGAAATAGTTCCTTTACAAAATCCTTTAACACTACATGAAGGAGATAAATTAAAACTCCAAGTTTTACTAGATGGAAAACCCGTAAAAGGAGTTGAATTTGAAGATCAAAATGATGATATCGACAACATAGCAACAAATGAAAAAGGTATAGCAACAATCACACTCACAAAACCAAAAGATGGTTTACAAATAATAGCTGCAAACATCAAATTACCATACAATCTAGACAGATATGGCGATACTCTACAATTGACAGCGACACTAAGTTTTAAATCTAAATAATTTCAAATTCTTAGTCAATAAAATTAATTTAATTGACTAAGAAATATGTTACATTTTGTAATATATTAATTTTTTATTTATCCTATATAGCAATAAAATATAATTCTACGATACACTAAATAAATTCACTAAAGCAAAGGAATTAAATGAATATTACTAACAAAATATTATGGTTTTTTGTTGCCATTGTCGGTGCTGTTTGTTTTGGCATATTAGCACTCCAAAATGGCGAAAGTATTTCAGCGATTTATCTTGTTATTGCTGCTTTATGTATTTATATCATAGGGTATAGATTTTATGGTAGATATATTGCCTATAAGGTATTAGAGCTAGATAAAAACAGAGCAACTCCTGCTATGGTTAAAAATGACGGATGTGATTTTGTCCCTACAAATAAAATTGTACTTTTTGGACATCATTTTGCCGCTATCGCAGGAGCTGGTCCTTTGGTAGGTCCTATACTTGCTGCACAAATGGGTTATTTACCCTCTATGCTTTGGATATTAATAGGCGGTGTTTTAGCAGGTGCGGTACATGATTTTGTAGTTTTATTTATATCTACGCGTCGTAATGGAAAATCTTTAGGAGAGATGATAAAAGATGAATTAGGACAATTTATCGGCGCAATAGCAATGATTGCTATATTTGGAATTATGCTTATAATTATTGCGATTTTAGCTATGGTTGTTGTAAAAGCTTTAGCAGAATCTCCATGGGGATTATTTACCATCGCAATGACCATTCCTATTGCTGTTTTTATGGGAATTTATATGAGATTTTTAAGACCTGGTAGGGTTGGTGAAGCTTCTATTATAGGTTTTATATTGCTCGTATTAGCCATACATTATGGAAGTGAAATAGCTGCTGATCCTTATTGGGCGAAAATATTTACCTTTGATGCACCAACTTTAGCACTTATTATGATGGCTTATGGTTTTATAGCTGCAATTTTACCTGTTTGGTTTTTACTTGCTCCAAGAGATTATTTATCAACTTTTTTAAAAATCGGTGTTATTGTGGTTATGGCTTTAGCTATTGTATTTGTAGCACCTGATCTTCAAATGCCAAAAATTAATTCTCAATATTTAGATGGAAGTGGGCCTGTATTTGCTGGAGCAATTTTTCCATTTTTATTTATTACCATTGCATGCGGAGCTATTAGTGGTTTTCATGCATTAATTTCAAGTGGCACAACTCCTAAAATGCTTGAAAATGAAACTCATGCATTAGCTGTTGGATATGGCTCCATGCTTATGGAAAGTGCTGTGGCTATCATGGCTTTAATTTGTGCTTGTATTTTACACCCTGGTCTTTACTTTGCCATCAATGCGCCTGCTACTACTATAGGTGTAGATGTTGCAAATGCAGCTGCTGCTATTTCTAGCTGGGGTTTTAAAATAACTCCTGAAGAAATCACTACTTTAACTACAAATATAGGCGAACAAAGCATATTATCAAGAACTGGTGGGGCACCAACATTTGCTGTAGGTGTTGCTTTGATTTTACATGAATTATTTGGTGGAGTGAATTTAATGGGCTTTTGGTATCACTTTGCTATTTTATTTGAAGCCTTGTTTATTTTAACTGCAGTTGATGCTGGGACAAGAGCTTGTAGATTTATGGCTCAAGATATATTGGGTAATGTTTATAAACCTTTAGGAAATATCAATAATACTTTAGCAGGAATTTTTGCAACAGCTTTAAGTGTTGGTGGATGGGGGTATTTTCTCTACCAAGGAGCGATAGATCCAAAAGGCGGAATTTACTCATTATGGCCACTTTTTGGAGTGAGTAATCAAATGCTTGCTGGTATGGCATTGCTTTTAGCAAGTGCGATTTTATTTAAAATGGGGAAGGCAAGATATACTTGGATTACTCTCATACCTGCTTGTTTTGTTTTAATCGCAACACTTTATGGAGGTATTCAAAAAATTCTTCCTTACAAAGAAGGAGATCCAATCCATAATGCTATAAGTCATGTTGCTGCTGTACAAATAAATACGCAAAAAATACAAGAATTTAATTTAAAACTTTCTCAAACACAAGATGAAGCAATAATCGAGCAAATCAAAAAAGATATAAAATTAGCATCTCAAGCTAAAAATTCCAATTTAATAAATGCAATTTTATGTGTGTTTTTCATGATTACCACTTTGCTTGTTATACTTTCTTGTTTTGGAATTTTTATCAAAAAATTAAACATTCCTTTAAAAGAAAGCCCTTATATAGCATTAAAAAAGGAAAAAACATGATAAAAAAACTTAAATTATGGTATGAAAAATCCGAAAGGTTTTTTCATCCCTTAGTTGGAGTTGCAAGCTATGATAAATATCTTGAACATATGAGAGAAAAACATCCTAAAGCACCTTGTAAAAGTAGAAAAGAATTTTTCAAAGATTTTCTTGAAAAAAAATACAATAGTGGCTTAGGAAAATGCTGATAAATATTAAAGAGTAAAGTTTTTACTATACAAATGATTTTTGGTGAAAATCACCAAAAATCAAGCATGTTTTTTTGCAAAAGCTTTCATAAATTCACTTAACTTTTGAACCTTTTCAATGCTGATAGAATTATAAATACTAGCACGAATTCCACCTAAAATTTTATGTCCTTTAAGCCCTATCATACCATTTTCTTCAGCTTCTTTTACAAAAACTGGCTCTAAGTTTTTATCATAAGCTATATTAAAACTAACATTCATTAATGATCTATCCTCTTTTTTGGCATGACCTTTATAAAAACCATTACTCTCATCAATCACATCGTATAAAATTTTGGCTTTTTGTATATTTTGCTCATTGATTTTGTCTAATCCACCTTGATTTAAAAGCCATTTCATTTCAAGATTAAACATATATATAGCAAAGGTTGCTGGAGTATTAAATAAAGAATTATTTTCAGCATAAACGCTATATTTTAACATACTAGGTATATTTTTGTTTTTACTACGCTCTATCATATCTTTACGCACAAAAGCACAAGCAAGCCCTGAAATTCCTGCATTTTTTTGCACCCCACCAAAAAGCATAGCAATATTAGAAAAATCTATCTTTTTAGAGAAAAAATCACTAGAAGCATCAATTATCAAAGGACTTTTAGTCTTTGGATAGCTTTTATATTGAGTTCCATAAATGGTATTATTAGAGCATATATAAGCATAATCTGCATTATCGCTAAATTCAAATTGTGGGATATGATCAAACTCACTTTCTTGGCTACTTGCTACTATTTTTGTATTTACTCCTAAAATTTCAGCTTCTTTAATAGCCTTTTTAGTCCAAACTCCCGTATTAGTAAATTCACAAACTCCACCCATATATAAATTCATAGGTATCATAGCAAATTGCAAACTAGCCCCGCCTTGCATTAAAAGCACTTCATAATCATCATTTACACCATAAAGTTCTTTTGCCATTTTGATAGCTTCAAAATGCACTTCTTCAAAAACCTTTCCACGATGAGAAACTTCCATAATAGAAAAGCCTTTACCATGATAATCAAACAAATGTTCTCTAGCTTCTTTTAAAACCTCATCAGGCAGGTTTGAAGGACCTGCACTAAAATTCATCACTCTCATTTTATCTCCTTTTTATAGTATTTGAGCTTCTTTACTCTCATTTATTGAGCAAAGCTTTATAGTATCTCCTTTTTTTAGCTTTTCAAGAGAGATATTTTTGCCATCTTTTTGTAAATTTATCAAATTTTTACTTTTATCAAAGAAATTTTTATGCTGAGTTAAAAGTTCCTCAAAATTATCAAGCTTATTTTCATAATTTAATAATTTTAAATTTAAAACACTCTTTAGTTGGCTTTGTAAAAAATCAAGCTTTTGTTTTCTAAGAAAAAAAGCATTTTCTAAAGACTTAGCTTTGGCTAAATTTTGCAAGTGATCGATTTTGTTTTGATAAAACTTAAGATGATTTAACATTTGGTTTTTAAAACGCATAGCAAGCTCATCAAGTCCTTGTTCTAAGCTTAGTTTATTTGGAAAAATCATATCAATAGCTGCACTTGGAGTTGGTGCTCTTAAATCTGCTACAAAATCACTAATAACATAATCAATCTCATGTCCAATAGCAGAAACAATAGGTGTTTTTAAAGAAAAAATACATCTTGCAAGTTCTTCATCGTTAAAACAAAACAAATCTTCTCTGCTTCCACCACCTCTTGCCAAAATAATCGCATCTAAATTATACTCATTGGCTTTTTTTAAAGCATTTATTAAAGAATTTGGGGCACTTTGTCCTTGGGTAAGGGCATTAAAAATAGTTATTTTGCAAAGATTGTATTCTTTTTGTGAAATTAGCTTTAACATATCTTGCAAAGCAGCTGAAGTAAAAGAAGTAACTATACCTATTTTTTTAGGAAATTTAATAATGCTTTTTTTAACATTTGTATCAAACAAACCTTCTTTTTCAAGCTTTTCTTTTAGAGCTAAAAATTTAGCTTCTAAATCTCCAAGACTTGTTTTTTGCATACTTTTGGCGATAAATTGATACCTGCCACTTGCTTCATATAAACTCACATAACCTCTAAGTTCAAGCATATCGCCAACTTTAGGTTTAGCTTGGACAAACTGATTAAAACCTTTAAACATCACACAAGCTATGCTTGATTTTTCATCTTTTAAATCAAAATACCAATGTCCTGAACTATGAATGGTAATTTTAGAAATTTCTCCACTAAGCTCTATATCATCAAGATGAAATTCTAATAAACTTTTAGCTTTTAAATTAAGTTCTGAAACTTTCATTTTTTTCTTGCAATAAACATAGAACAAACACCAAAGCTAAAACTTTTATACTCTAGCATTTCAAAATACTCACTCAATTCTTTAATAAATTCTTCTTTGCTTAAAAAATCTTCTATCGAATTTGGTAAATACTCATAAGCACTATAATTTTTACTGATAAATCCACCCACTTTTGGTAAAATATTTTTTAAGTAAAAATCTCTACAAGCAGCTATAAAACCACCCTGCCCTCTTTTAGTAAATTCAAGCACAAGTAAAATCCCATCCTTTTTCAACACTCTTGCAAATTCTTTTATAGCTTCTTTCCTATCTACCACATTGCGTATGCCATAACTTATACTTATGATGTCTGCACTTTCACTTTCAAGTGGAAGTTCTTGTGCTTTTGCTTGTACAAAAGTCGCATCAGGAATTTTTTTCTTAGCCACTTCAAGCATGCCCGCACTTGGATCAACCCCTTTTATACTAATGATATTTTTATTTGTCCTTAAGGCTTGATTTTGCCATTCTATAATCATATCGCCTGTACCACAAGCCACATCGATAATATCAAGTTCATTGTTAGAAAATTTAAAAACATCTAAACAAGCTTTTTTTCTCCAACTCACATCACTTCCAAAACTTAAAATTCTATTAGCCTTATCATAAGTTGGTGCTATATCATCAAACATTTTGACTATTTTTTCTTGTTTTTGCATGTTTTTCCTAACTATATATTTTTAATTTTTTAATGCTTTTTTCAATTTGTTTTATTGTATTTTCATCATATGAAATTTGTTCTAAATGATTATGTTCAAAATAATTTTTTAGTTTTTCAATACTTTTTTCTTCAAACATAGTTGCAAAATAGCATAATAAAAATTTTATTCTTTCTAATTCTTCTTCATGATTTGTTTGAGATTTTACAATTTTTTTCTTAAAAAAAACTAATTCTTTTCTTAGTTTAAAAGCCACCAAAGACTTTAAAATTTGATTTTTCTCTCCTTGATAAAAACTACAATCATTCTTTAAAATAAAATCCATATCAAGAAAAATATCATTGATTTTTTCATCACTTAAAATAAAAATATATTTTTCTAATTCAAATTTACAAATTTTATCATTACAAATTTGTTTTTCCAAATTCAAAATATAATTTTGAAGTTTATTTTGAATACTCTTTTCAAAAAGAGTGCTAAAAAGCTCAAAGAAAATGCATATTTGCCTAAGACTTACAAAAAATTGCTCAAAACTTTCAAAATTTAATTTTTGTAAAAAATTCAATCTGTCATTTTTTAATCTTTTTAAAAGCACAAAAAGTAAGATTTTACCCGCTTCAAAACTTTGAATTTGATTTGGAAAATGTAAGCTAATATCTTCTTGCTTATCTAAAATTTTAATACATCTAACACTATCAAAAATTTTAGAAAAATCTCCATATAATGCTAAATTTTTGCTGTAGAAATTTTCATCATCTGAAATCTCTTTATAGCTTTTAAAAAAGTGAGGTAAATTAAATTGCTTTGCTTTTTCAAAAGTAGGAAAAACAACTTTCAAAATGACCAAATCTTGCAGATTATTTTTAAACTTATAAAGTAAAAATCGAGCACTATTAATCTCAAAACTAATTCTAGTTTTCTTAATAACACTTCCTATAAGTTTTTTACTTTGCTGTTTAAATTCTTTTTTAGAAAGTTTATGATTTTTTTTATCTAAAATATCATGCAGTTTATAAAGTGAAAATCGATAATAATTTTTATTAAATTTTTTATATTTAACATCACAAAAAGGACTTATACGCGTAAAGAAAACGCGTATTTTATCCTTAGAATATATAATTTTTTCTTCTTTTAAAATTTTTATAAAGTCATCATTTTTGAGTAAAAAGCGTCTTTGGACTTCACAAACCATTTTATTTTTTACAAGCTTTACAACCATTCACATAAGCAAATACGCCAAGATAATCAATAATATTGCCAATTTTTTTCTCAAGATCTTCTTGGTATTTATTTATCCCACTATCTTCATAACATACATCTTCTATATGATTGCATTTGCTACAAATTACATGTATATGAGGATATTCATAAATATCATAACAAGTTTTTTGATTTGGAGTGTTGATTTCTACAACCAAACCTTGTTCTTTTAGAGTATTTAAATTTTTATACACTGTAGCTAAAGAGATAGAAGGATATTCCTCCTTAATGCTTTCGTATAAAGATTCTATATTAGGATGTTCATGGCGTTTTAAAATTTTTAAAATACAAAGTCTTTGAGGAGTAGCTTTTAAATCACAATTTTTAAGCAATTGAATAAGTTCCATTATTAATTCTCCGATATTTTTTATATAGTATAACGCTTTTTTTATAAAAAAATGATTATATTAAAGGATATTTTTTATCTTTTAATAAATTTTAATCTTTTTACACAAAGATTCAACATCAATTTCTAGAAATTTTTCTACTTCATTTGTTTTACCATGAGTTATAAATTGATCTTCAAATTCAAAACTTACTAGTTTTATATGATAAAGATTTTCTTTTTGCAAGAAAGTTGCAATTAAACTTCCCACTCCACCTATCTTAGCACTATCTGAAAAAACAAACCAAGTTTTTGTATCTTTTGCCAATTCTTTTAAAAGCTCTTCATCTAAAGGTTTTGCAAAAATCAAATCTATTAAGCTTGCATAATCTAAACCAAGTTTATCTAAAGCTAGTTTTGCCTTAGCCACACCCTGACCAAAACCTAAAAATACTTTATCGCTTTGCACTTTAGATAAAATTTGAGCTTTTGCAAGTTTTATCTCACATGGATTAAAATTTTCATCTAATAAAAAATTACCTCTAGGATAACGAAAAGCAAAAACACCTTGATGAAAATAAGCATACTCCATAATTTTTTCCATCATAGCCTCATCTCTTGGAGCCGCTAAAGTAATATTTGGTATAGCACTTAAAAAACTAACATCAAAAGCACCTTGATGAGTTTCCCCATCCTCTCCTACTATACCAGCTCTATCCATAGCAATAACTACATTTAAATTCATAATAGCACAATCATGGATAACTTGATCATAAGCTCTTTGCATGAAAGTGCTATAAATTGCTATAAAAGGCTTAAAACCTTCTTTAGCCATAGCTGCCATAGAAGTAACTGCATGTTGTTCTGCAATTGCTACATCCCAAAAACGCTCAGGATATTTTTCCATTAGCTTATCTATTCCAGTTCCACTTGGCATAGCAGCAGTTACACCTACTATATTTTCATATTTTTGAGCTAAATTTAAAAGTGTATTTGAAAAAATTTCTGTCGCACTTTTTTTGTTCATATTAGCCTTTAAACTCTCTCCGCTACTTCTATCAAAAGCACCTACTCCGTGCCATTTAGCATTTTTACCTTCAGCTAATGTATAACCTTTGCCTTTGATAGTTTGTGCATGCACAACGCAAGGCTTATTCATAGCCTTAGCTTGATTTAGTGCGTTAATAACTTCATTTAAATTATGTCCATCAATAGGCCCGATATATTCAAGTCCTAATTCTTCAAATAAGAGTCCAGGTGTAATAAGTCTTAAACCCTCTTCAAAACGCTTTGCCATATAAGATGCACCTTGAGGAAAATACTCTAAAAGATTTTCTATGCGTTTTTTAAATTTTTGATAAAACTGCGTTGCCATTGCTTGAGAAAGATATTTTGAAATAGCTCCAATTGGCCTTGAAATACTCATTTCATTATCATTTAAAATAATCACACAAGGATATTCTCTATCGCCAAGCTCGTTTAAAGCTTCATATGCCATACCCGCACTTAATGCCCCATCGCCTATTAATACAACAGGCAAACGATCTTCTTTTTTTAATCTTATAGCTTTACAAGCTCCAACTGCTAAAGATATAGAAGTGCTTGAATGTCCTGCTACAAAATAATCCCCCTCATCAGGCTTTGTATATCCACTCAAGCCATTAAATTGTCTTAAAGTATGAAAATTATCTATCTTACCACTTAAAAGCTTATGTGGATAAGATTGGTGTGAAACATCAAAAATAAAAGGATCTTTTCGCACATCAAAAACATAATGCATTCCTATACTAAGCTCAACTACACCTAAATTTGAGCTTAAATGTCCACCATTTTTACTCACTGTATCTATGATAACTTCACGCAAATTACTAGCTAAATTTTCCAGTTCTTTAATTTGCATATTTTTAATATTTAAGTTATTTAAATCTATCATTCATTAACCATGTTTTTGATTTTTTGCAAACGATTGTTAAGGTTTGACTCTATATTACCCGCATCACTTAATATTAAAATACTTCCCTTATTAATCGCATCATCAAGACTAAATTTAATATTGCTTTGTTCTTGCAAGTGTGTTTTTACATATTCAAAATCATCAGGACTTAGCTTTAATTCTATCTTGGTAGCATTTTTAAGTTCACTCATAAGTTCTTTTGCTAAATTTAATGCTATAAGTGATGAATTTTCTTCGAGCTCTTTTGCAATCACTTCTTTTGCAATAATTACAGCTGTATCGGCTAATTCTTTTTCATTTTTAGATAAAAACTCATTTAAATTTTGCACTGTATTTTCAAGCTTTTCTACGCTTTTTAAGTATTTTTCCTTCAAGGCTTCTAATTCGCTTTCAAAATTCTTTTGTGCTTGTTCATAACCTTCTTTAGTAAATTTTTCCTTTGCATGTTCTAATTCTGTGTTTAAACGATTGTTAAATTCAGCCTCTTGGCTTTCTATCTGCATTTGCAACTTAATGATATTTCCTGACATTTCATCAGTTTTTTTAAGTAAATCTTCAACAAAATCAGGTTGAATTTGTGGTTGTGGGGCTTGTGGAGTAGCTTCTATTGTTTGATTTTCTACTGCTTGTTGTGTGTTTTGGACAGGAGAGACTTGATTTATAGTTTGAATTTCTTCTTGTTTTTGTTCTTCACTAGAGGGCATTTCACTCATAACTTTAAAATGATAACCCTCAACTACATGAGCAGAAATATTTTCAGGTGAAATTACATTGGTTAATTTTGCCATAATCTTACTCTATCATCTCATCAGCCTCACCCACTTGGATAAGACCTTGTTCTGCAAGTTTTTGCACCACTTCTACAACTTTTCTTTGTGCTTCTTCTACATCTTTAACACGCACAGCACCCAAAAAGCCCATTTCTTCTACAAAAGCTTCAGCAGCACGCGTAGACATATTGGACATAAATTTTTGTTTTAAATCCTCGCTTGCGCCCTTTAAACCTATCATCAAATCACGCTTGTCAGCAGCTTTTAAAACTTCTCTAATCGCATTAGTACTAAGTTGAGAAATATCATCAAAGGTAAACATTAAATCTTTAATGGTTGTAGCAAGTTTTTCATCACTTTGCTCAATATAAGAAAGTGTTGTTTTAGAGGCTTTTTGACCCAAGCGATTAAGCACTTCAGCAACTGCTCTTGGACCACCCACTTCAACTTTATAAGAAGTAAGACTTTCAAGCTTACTTTCAAGCACAGCAGATACTCTTTTGATAATTGAAGGAGATATATCTCCAAGATTTGCCATTCTTATTACAACTTCAGCTCTTAATTCATCGCTAAAATATTCCAAAGTTTCAGCAGCTTGAGTAGTATCCATATGAGCTAAAATCAAAGCTATAGTTTGCGGGTGTTCTTTAATGATAAAGTCTGCAAGTTGTTGTGGTTTAATTTGTGAAAGATAAGCAAAATTTTGATTATTTTCCATACTTTTGGTAAGTTTTTCCAAAATTTTATTGGCAATTTCAGGACCAAAAGTTCTAAATAAAATTTCTTTTGCATATTCCAAACCACCACTTTTTAAGTATTGATTTGATTGTAATAAAGTATAAAATTCCTCAAGCACTGCAGTAGCAACTGGCTTATCAACATTTTTTGCTAAAGCAATATAGCGAGAAATTTCAGTGATGACATTAATATCCATATGAGAAAATAAAACTGTCGTTACATCTTCTCCAAGTTGGATTAAAAATATGGCAACCTTTTCTGGCATAGAAAGGTCATCATAGACCATTTTTTGTTCTTCGCTAAGCTTTATCATTAGATATCCTTCTCACCAAATTCAGCTTCATTTTCAACAAGTTTTTGCAACAATAATGCCACTTCTTCGCCTTTTTCATTAGCTACTGCTCTTAATTTTTCAAGTAAAACATCATATTGTAATGCATCCTCATCAAAACTATCTCCAAAACCAAGCTGTTCTTCAACTTTTCTACGAGCAGCATTGAATTTTTCAATAGCATCTTCAGCCTCATCAATAATCTGCCCATCCTTACCTTCCATCTCTTCTTCAAGTCTAATATCTGCAAGCATTTTTTGAGAAAATGGCACAATAACTTTTTTGTAAAAGATAAAAAGCAAAATCGCGGCAAATACATACTTAACAGGTGGAATAAAAGGCTCAACAAATCTTGAATAAAAAGTTTGAACCTTATTTTCAACTTTAGCTGTTCTATGAAATTCCAAATTATTTACTTCAACCGCATCACCTCTAGCAAGATTAAATCCTATGGCACCTTTAGTAAGATTTTCAATCGCTTTAATTTCTTTATCACTCAAAGGAATATATTCATTAGTAATATTTCCCTGATCATCAGTAATTACTTTATACTTTCCATCTACCACAACGGCTGCAGAAATTCTTTTAATGGTTGCAAATTGCTTAGTGGTGTTGGTAATTTTTTTAGAAATTTCATTATTAGTTGTAGTTTGATTTTTAGTATAAACCTCGCGCGCACCTTTATCATCCAAACCTTCCACAGGACCGATGTTTGAAACAGCACCTGGTACACCTTGAATTTCTTTATCTTTATAGCCTTCTCTATGCTCTTCCAAGGTTTGCTCACTACGCACAACGGTATTTGGATCATATACTTCACTTTGTGATTCTTCTTTAGAAAAATCATAATCAATACTAACCTTTGCTACTACCCTATCATAGCCACCTGCAAATGGAGCAATAGAAGCAACAATTTTTTGCTCTAATTCATATTCTTGATCTCTTTTATATTTAATTTGAGCAGCAATTAAATCACTTTCAAAAGCACCCTCATCATCTAAAGGAATACCTTTTTGATCCATGATTTTTACATTTTCTGGAGTAAGTTTTGTTACTGAAGAAGCGATTAGGTTTTTAATCCCCATAATTTGCTTTTTATTAAGCTTTAAACCTTCTTTTATAGTCAAAGCTACTGAAGCAGTTGGTGGAACTTGTTGTTGGGTAAAAAGTGTATCTTTAGCAAAAGCAATATGAACCGTAGCACTATGAATAGGCTCTAAACTTTCAATCGTTCTAGCAAGCTCACCTTCTAATGCTCTTTGGTATTTTACCTTTTGCTCAGCTTCTGTGGCTCCAAATTCTTGTTTATCAAAAAGCTCAAAGCCTACTTTATTATCTTTTGGCAATAATCCTGCAGAAGCAATAGCTAAACGCTGTTTATATACTTGTTCATTAGGAACTAAAATCGTTCCTTCATTACGCAAAATATAAGGAACTCCACTTTTTTCAAGCTGAGTTACTATCATCGCCGAATCACTAGTATTAGCATTTTCAAATAATACTGAATATCCAGCTTCGCTAGCTACTGTAGAGCCACTTCTAAAAAGGGTTAAAAATACTAAAAATCCAACTACAACAACAATAGAAGCAGCAATAATAATACGCTGTCTTAAACTTAAATTTTGATAAAGCTGACCTACTTGGTGCAGTATAGTTTTATAATCCATTTATTTCCTACAAACTAAAAATTTTTAGAAAACTCTTCAAAAAACTTTGAATTTTCATACTCTGTACCTATACTTATACGCACAGCATTTAAACCATAACTTTGTAAATTTCTTATTATTATACCGTTTTTAAGCAGTTTTTCAGATAAATCTGTGCTATTTTTTTCATCAAAAAAATAGGTAATAAAATTTGTATAGCTTGGAATGTATCGAATTTTATAATTTTTAGCAAAATCTTCATAAAGTTTCATTTGTGAAAAATTATTTTCTAAGGTTTTTTGCACAAACTCATCATCATCTAATGCAGCAACAGCAGCTTTTAAACTCAAATTAGTCACATTAAAAGGTGCTCGTAATTTATAAAATGCATTGATAATTTCCTTGCAAGCTATACCATAACCCACTCTCATACCACCCAAACCATAAAGCTTAGAAAAGGTTCCTAGATATACTGCATTTTGAAATTTATGGATTAATTCTTTAGGATTAATATGCTTTTTGCTATCTTTAAATGAAGCAAATTCATTATAAGCTCCATCAATGGCCACCAAACAATCTTCATCAATTTTCTCTAAAAACTCAAAAACCTCACTTGCGTCTAAACACTCACCCAAAGGATTGTTAGGTAAGCATAAAAAAATTACTTTGATTTCATTTTTATGCTTTTGATATAACTCATATAACTCATTTAAATCATGGGTTAAACTTGGAGTTTTATAAATCTTAACTCCTAGTTGTTTTGCATAAATTTCATACATAGCAAAACTAACCCCACATTGCAAATAAGCCTTAGAATGATCAAGTTTTGCATGTACTATATATTCTATGATTTGATCACTCCCACTACCTATAATGAGATTTTCTTTTAAAATATCATATTTTTGTGCTAGAGCTTGTTTTAATTCACTCATAGTATCATCAGGATATAAATGAGCTAAATGTGCATTATTTATGATGGCTTCTTTAGCTTTTTTACTTGTGCCATAAGGATTTTCATTACTTGCTAGTTTAATAACTTCTTTTAAACCATATTCTTTAGCAACTAAATCCATATCCTTGCCACTTTCATAAGTTTTAATAGCCTCTAAAAAAGGATTAAATTTCATTGCTTTCTCCTGATAAATATGATCCAAGCCATTTTATATGCTCAGCTTTTTTTAATACTCTTTGGACATTTTCATCATCAATATGTCCTTCAAAATCTATATAAAAACTATGCACAAATTCTCTTGTTTTTATAGGGCGTGATTCAAGTTTTGTTAAATTTATCCCCTCTTTTTTAAACTCATATAACAAATCGCTAAGCCCACCTGGTTTGTGTGCAGCAAGTGCTAAGATAGAAGTTTTACAATGAGGCATTTGAGGTATTTTTATATCACTTAAAATCAAAAACCTAGTGCGATTTGCCAAATTATCCTCAATCGTTTCAAATAATATAGGTACATTATAAAGTTTTGCTGCAATTTTAGAGCAAATCGCAGCTGAAGTAACATCTTGCGAAGCTAAGTAAGCCGCATGAGCTGTGGATTTGCTTGCTACAAATTCTACTTCACTTAAATCATGACTTTCTAAAAAATTTCTACATTGATTATAGCCTTGTGGATGAGAATATATGCGTTTAATATCTTTTAAATTTTCACTCATACTTACAAAAGAATGATGAATGTCCATATAAATTTCAGCAAAAATCTTTACATCTTCATATTTTCCAAGACAATCAAGCGTCACACCCACTGCACCTGCTGTATTATTTTCTATAGGTACTACTCCATATTTTGCTTCTTTGTGAGCTAATTCTTTAAAAACATCTTCTATATTTGCAAGTGGAGTATAACGACTCATAGCACCAAAACGCGTTCTTGCTACTTGATGCGTATAACTTCCTTCAGGCCCTAAATAAGCTATGCTTTGAGGCATTTCTAAATTTCTTGATACGGCAAAAATTTCTTGGTAAATTGCTTCGATTGCATTTTGATCTAATAAACCATGATTATAATTTTTAAGTCTATTTATAATAGCTCTTTCACGCTCAGGTCTATAAATACTCCCACCTAAATTTTGTTTAATAACTCCTATATCTTTAACATGAAGCATTCTTTCATTAAGCAAAGCCAAAATTTTATCATCGATAGTATCGATTTTATTGCGTAATTTTTCTATATCTTTCATTTAAACCTCGATATGTAGTAATCCTTAATACTATCATATACAAAATTAAGTTTAGTTGTATCAAGACCTTGAGTGTTAGAAATTTTACCACTTAAAACTAAGCCTGTTTGCATACCAAGCTCATAAGCACCAAGCAAATCGCCTTTAAAATCATCACTAATAATTAAAGTTTTTTTAAAACTCACATTACAATCTTGCTGTTTTAATAAATTTAAAGCACTTTCATAAAAAGCCTTACTAGGTTTTCCTATCACTTTATAATCAAACTCGCATGCATTTTTAAGCATAGACATGATACTTCCAACGCCTGGATAAAGCCTTGAGTTTTTCTTATAAATACTACCCTCATGCATTGCTATAGCTTGCACGCCATCTTTAATATACTCTATCATATTAGCAAAATCTTGAAATTTAAAATCATCATAACTTGCTAGCAAAAATGCTTTTGGATTTTTATAATCAAGCTCATAACCTAACTCTTGAAGTGAATCTAAAAATTCTTTTGCCCCAAAAGCTACTATTTTACAAGGTTTTAAATAATCTTTTAAAACACAAAAAGGATCAATATAAACCTTTTCATTAATTTCAAAACCCAAATTTTGCAAATAATTTAAAAAATCTAATCTTTTGGTGTTATTAGTAATAATCACATAAGGAATTTTTTCTTTATTTAAAGATTTAATGAGTTCTAAAGCACCATTTATAGGACTTTTATCATGATCTGAAATCAAAGTTCCTTGCACATCTAAAAACAACATTTTAATCCCTTAAAAAATCAAGCTCTAAAGCAATTTGATCCTCATAACTTTCTCTTTTTCTAATCATTCTTACCTTGCCATTTTCACAAGCTAGCTCACATACTCTATTGCGAGTATTGTAATTACTACTCATGCTAAAACCATATGCACCTGCGCTTTTAACTATGATCAAATCTCCTGCTTTTGTTTTAGCTAGTTTTCTATCTTTAGCTAAAAAATCTCCACTCTCACAAACCCCACCAACAATATCACAAAGACTTTCTTCTTTATTTTCACTCAAAAGCTTGATTTCATGATAAGCACTATATAAACTTGGACGCAATAAATCATTCATCGCCCCATCAATAATCACAAAACGCTTTTTATCATTAAATTTTTCATATAAAACTTTAGTAACAAACTCACCTGCATTTGCTACCAAAAACCTGCCAGGTTCCATACCTATACACACATCAAGACCTTGCAAACTTGCTAAAATTCCTTGAGCATAATCATATAAATTTGGCTCTTGTTCATCTTTATAACAAACTCCTAAACCCCCGCCTATATCAAAGAATTTAATATTAATTTTCAAAGCTAAAAGTTCTTTTACTAATTTTGCAACAATCGCTGAGGCCTCATGGATACTACTTATATCAAGAATTTGTGAACCTATGTGAAAATGCACTCCAACTGACTCTAAAAATTGTGAGTTTTTAGCATAAAGATACATTTTTTTAGCACTTTCTATATCTACACCAAATTTATTTTCATGCAAACCTGTAGAAATATAAGGATGTGTTTTAGCATCTACATTTGGATTTACCCTTATACTTATACGAGCTATCTTTTGATTTTCTTTAGCAATTTGCTCCAAAAGAAGCATTTCTTCATAACTTTCTAAATTTACATAAAGTATGTTTTGCTCTAAAGCATATTTTAATTCATCAGCACTTTTACCTACCCCGCTAAAAATAATTTTATAATTTTTAGCCCCTGCTTTTAAAGCTCTATAAATCTCACCCGCACTAACACAATCAAACCCACTATCTAAAGAAGCTAAAAGCTTTAAAACACTTAAATTAGAATTTGCTTTGACTGCATAAAAAATTTGTGATTTTCTTGCCTTAAAAGCATCTTTTAACATTGTAAAACGCTCTTTAATTTTATCAAAATCATAAATATAAAATGGTGTGTTGTATTCCTTTGCTAGTTTTAAATAATCCATAAAAACCTCACTTGTAGTTATTTGTGTTTAAAATAATAAAAACTTCCTATACTTATTAAAATAAATACTGGTAGCATTATACCAAGCTCTGGAAGTAAAATTTCATTTTCACTCAATCTTGTTAATAAAAACAACAAACCCCAAACTAAAAGTATGCACACAAAAAACACAAAAGCTAAAAGTGCGAGATTAAAAAATCTTGCTGTTAAAGGAAAATAATAATACACAATAAGCATTAAAAATGGCGCAAAAAATGGTGTAAGAACTAAAGAATATAAACTTGTTCTAAGTGTATTAGTAGAAATATTTTGTTTTGCAAAAATTGCCATACTTTCTAGCGCGTCTAAAATAGAATAAGAAGGATTGCTCTCTACTAAAGAAATTCTTTCTAAGATTTTTGGAGAAAAATCTTCTAAGCCTTTGATATTTTTAAATTCTTCTACGCTTAAACCCTCTTTTGAAACAATCAAATTTTGTGGTACATTAGTAGCTTTAGCGTCATTTAAGTTCCAAGAATCTCCATCAAATTTAGCAGTTTTTGCATGGATTGTGCTTTGAATGTCTAAATTTTTTACATCAAAGATTTTTACATTATATAAGGTTTGAGAACTTGTTTTTTGTATATAAATAAATTTATCATTATATTTAATCAAAACTTCCCCACCCTCTCTATCTACAACGCCACGCTTGAGAATATTACTTTTATATTCATCTGCATAAGCAAAGGCACTAAAATTAAGTCCTACATAAACACAACAAAAAAACATAGCCCATAAAAAAGGATAAAAAATCACTTGATTTTTACTTAAACCCAAAGCATATAAGCTAACAAATTCATTTGAGCGTATCATATTAAAAATACATAAAACCAAAGCAAGGACTATAGCTAAAGGTAGTATATAAGAAGCTGCTGAACATGTTAAGAAAAATATATACAAAAGCTCTAAATTTGCACTTTTTGGCAGTCTATTGAAATTGAGTAAAAAATCAATCGCTACGAAGAAAAAAGTCAAAGAAAAAAATAAAATAAAAAATGATTTTAAATACAAAGATGAAATATAGCGAAAAAATATACTCATCGTTTAACTTTTTAAAGAATATTTTGAAGCGATTTTTTCTATATCAGAATTTAAAAGCTCAAGTAAAGCTTTTTTGCTATGTTCTAAAACCTTAGTTAAACTTTCTTGTTCTTCTTGTTTAAATTTTCCCAAAACATGAGAAATTACATCTTGTTCTTTTCCTACTCCTATGCGTACCCTCTCATAAGCATTGCCACAAAGATTATCTATACTTTTAAGCCCATTATGTCCACCGCTTGATCCACCCATTTTAAATTTCAATGCACCCAAATTTAAATCTATATCATCATGGATTACAATGATTCTATCACATTTATAATATTCACTAACAGCTTTTACACTTTCTCCTGATAAATTCATATAAGTGGAAGGTTTTAAAAAAAAAGTAGAAGAGCCTTTAAAAAGCTCTCCTTTAAATTTGGCATTTGAAAGCTTTGTTGTTTGCAAATCTTTCAAAATTAAATCAATTAGCATAAACCCTACATTGTGACGGGTTTGGGCGTATTGTTCTCCTATATTACCAAGTCCTACGACTAAGGTCATTTTATCTTGCTTTTTCTACGCCAACTACAGCTACTCTATCAGCATCAACCATAGTTACACCCTCAGGCACAACTACATCGCGGATTAAAAGTGCATCACCAACATCAAGTTTAGTTACATCTAATTCAAAATAATTTGGTAAGTTTTCAGCTGCACATTTTACTTTCAATCTTCTTTTTGATTGGATTAAAACACCTTTATTTTTAAGACCCATAGCTGTTCCTACGATTTTTACAGGAACCATATATTTAGAAATAACACCTTTTTGTGCTACTTTTAAATCTACGTGTTTTAATTCTGCAGTTACAGGATCTTTTTGATAATCAACTACCACAACATTTAATACTTTATCTGCTACTTTTACATCAAAAGCTAAAGTAGTTTTTTTGCGTACTTCTTTAATAAATTCATTTACTTTAAAAGCAGCATTGATGTTTTCTAATCCTTTTCCGTAGATGTTTGCGATTAGATAACCATCTCTTTTTAAAGCTTTAGCAGCTTTTCTACCGATACTCTCTCTAACGATACCTTCTAACATCTGTTTCCTTTCTAAAAAAAATAAACGCTAATTATAGCTAAATAAGTTTATAAAGATTTTAAAATATCTTCATAAGCTATGCAAAATTGCTCCAACCCATCATCAAGCAAATCTTTACAAGCTTTACTTAAAGCATCTTTTGAAATATTTGCATTCAGTTTTTTCTCTATACACTCATCTTTTAAAGGCTCTTTAAATATAATTTGCTTACCTTTAAAAGCCTTAATAGCATCTAGTGGTGCAGTATTAATAGCTTTATCATAGAGTAGTTCTTTAATATAATAATCTTTTTCTAAATCATCACCCTTAACACCTGTACTTGCAAATAAAGCTCTAATATTTGTTTCATTTTGTTTAATGATATAATTATAAGCCTTTGTTGCAGTAAGAATTCCTATATAATTTTTATCTAAAACTTGATTATTTAATAATCTATCAAAACGGCTTACAAAAATACTAATAACTGCTCGAGGCTCTTTTTTAGCTGTGGTATTATTTTTTCTAAATTCTTTTAAACCTAAATTTAAAGCTTCAAAGCATTTTTTAGTTTGCTCAAAATCAAAAATCAAAGTAGCGTTAACATTAATACCATTTTTCATTAATTCTTGCATTACTTCATAAGAAGCTTCTGTAGCAGGAATTTTCATCATCACATTTTCTTTTGCAATTTGCATGTATAATCTTTTTGCCTCGGCCAAAGATAGACTAGTATTATCTTTTAATCTTGGATCAATTTCAATACTAATAAAACCATCATTATTTTCATAATAATTAATAGCTAATTTATCCGCAGCCTTAGCTATATCTTCTATCGCAAGATACTCATATAAAGCTTTTTTATCTTTAAGATTTGATTTTTTGATTTTTTCTTTATAAATAGCTGAGTTTAAAATCGCATTTTTAAAAATAGCAGGATTTGAGGTAGCACCATTGATTGTTTTTGAGTAAATTAAATCTAAAAATTCATGATCTAAAAATTCATTTTCTATAAAATCACACCATAGTGAAAATTTTTTCATTGTATTGCCTTTATTATTTCTTTTAAATCTTTCTTATCTATACAAATATCTGCATGAGATTTTAAAATTTCTTTGGCACAAAAAGCTATTTTTAATCCACATTCTTTAAACATAGAAATATCATTAGCTCCATCGCCTACACACATAATTTCTTCTGTTTTTAAATTTAAAAATTTCTTAAGTCTTTGTAGTATAATACCTTTTGAGTTATTAAACATAATTTCTCCGCCAACTTTTCCTGTTAAAAAACCATTTTTACTATGTAAAAAGTTAGCAAAACCAAAATCAAAATGAAGTTTATTTTGTATTAAATCAATTCCTTCATGAAATCCACCACTAAAAACAATTATTTTTATATTCTTACTTTTTAAATATTCACATAATTCTTTAGCACCATTCATCAAAGGTAAATTTTCACAGCATTTCTTTACCTGCTCTATAGGCATACCTTCAAGCAAAGCTACTCTAGAACTTAAGCTTTCAAAAAAATCAAGCTCACCATTCATTGCTTTGTTGGTGATTGCTTTTACAGCATCACCAACATTATATTCTTGCGCTAAAATATCGATAGTTTCCCCATCCATTAGCGTAGAATCAAAGTCAAAGGCACAAAGCTTTATCATTAAAACTCACGCTTTAATAAAGCTTCAGCTTTTAATATAGTCAAGATATTTTCTTCTCTTTTGCCTATACCAAAAATCATACCTTTTTCTTTTAGTAAAGTTTCAGGTGGTGGATCAATCCTACTTCTGTGAATTTTAATAGCTTCTGTTAATCTATCTATCACAAAGCCTGCATTACCTGCAGGAGTTTGATTGCCATTTGCTATACCTTTTAAAACAATATATCTTGTTTGAGGAGTCATTTTAGAACTACCTTGATTAAATCTTTTAGCAAGATCAATCAAAGGCATAACATTACCCCTCATATTAAACACACCTAAAACATAATCAGGCACACTTGGAACCCTAGTATATTCTATAGGTTTAATAATTTCTTGGATATTAAGAATTGGAATAGCGTATTCCTCATCTCCTACCACAAAGCCAACAAGCTGAATAATATCCTCTTCTTTATCTACATCAGGTTCTGCAATTTGCGCTTGTTGTTTTTGCAAAACCTGGTTTAATTTATCATTCATCTTCTTATCCTAGTTTTAAATTTTTTCTAACTACATTTTCTAAGTACTCTGGAGAGTAAGGCTTAGTAATATACTCAGTCATTCCTACTTCCACACCTCTTAAGCGGTCTGATTTACTAGTTCTTGAAGTTACTGCAACAAGTGGGAGGTTTTTATATTTAGAATATTTTCTAATTTCACCTGCTAAGGTATAACCATCCATTCTTGGCATTTCAATATCAATCAACACAGCATCAATATCATGCTCGCCTGATTTAATTGTATTTAATGCTTCAACACCATTAGTTGCTTCTATAATACTTACACCTAGTGGCTCTAATGATTTTTGCATGATATTTCTATCCATTTTAGAATCATCCACTATAAGCACTGTATAATCACTTGGTTTTTCTTTAGTTGTTTTTTTAGATTGTGATTCAATTTGTGCTTTAATATCAACTTTAATTTCTTTAGCTATATCCATCATAGCAGCAACATCGATAATCAAAGTTACTCTACCATCACCACGGATAGTTGCTCCTGCTATACCTTGAATATTTTGCAAATACTCACCCATAGACTTGATAACAATTTCTTCTTGACCTACTAAAGTATCTACTATAATACCAAGCTTACTTTCTGCCACACCTATAACAACTACATAAGTTTGATCAGTATTTTCAAGCACTTGTTTTACGCCAAATACATCTGAAAGTCTTACTAAAGATAAAACCTCATCTCTTAAGCGAAGTACATTTTTACCTTCAATGGTATAAATATCATCAATTGGCACTCTAACTGTTTCAAGAACACTTGCAAGTGGAATAGCATAAAATTCTTCTTGAGTTCCCACAAGTAAAGATTGAATAATCGCCAAAGTAAGTGGAATTTTAAGCTTCATCACAGTGCCTTTTCCAAGCTCACTATCGATTTCAATCACACCATTTAATTTTTCAATATTAGTTTTAACAACATCCATTCCAACACCACGCCCTGAAACATTGGTGATTTTTGCAGCGGTTGAAAAACCTGGTTTGAAAATCAATGCAAATGCTTCTTTATCACTCATTTGATCAGCTTCACGCTCTGTGATTAAGTTTTTCTCTATTGCTTTTGATTTTAACACATCAGCATCTAAACCTTTACCATCATCGGCAATTTCAACAACGATATGATTTCCTTCATTATACGCTTTAAGATTAACCGTTCCTTTTTCTGGTTTACCATTAGCTATACGCGTTGCTGGATCTTCTATACCATGATCACAAGAATTTCTAATCATATGCATAATAGGATCGCCAATTTCTTCTACAATAGACTTATCAAGTTCAGTTTCTTCCCCTGAAATTTCAAGCTCCATTTGTTTACCAAGTTCACGGCCTAAATCACGCACAACTCTTGGGAATTTATTAAATACTTTCGCAATAGGTTGCATTCTTGTTTTCATAACCGCAAGTTGAATATCTGTAGTGACAATACTAAGTTGAGAAACAACTTGATTTAATTCTTCTAAGAATTTTTCTCCATCATATCTTTCTTCAACATCATCATAAATTTTTAACAAGCGGTTTTTACCTAATACAAGCTCGCCAATTAAGTTCATTAAATGATCAAGTCTTTTAACTTCAACCCTAATTGTTTGATCCATATTTGCACCACTGCTTCCACCACCTGCTGCAGGGACCTTTTTCTCAGCTGCTGCATTTTGTGCCTGTAGAGCTGGCTTACTTGGAGTTGGAGTTGATTCTTGAGTTTTTTTCTTTTCAGCGCGTCTTGCTTGATCTTCAGCTTTTCTTACTTTTAAAAGTCTTTCAATTTCAGCTTCAACTTCATCATCACTAAGTTTATTTACATCAACTTCAGGTTCTTCAGCTTTTGGCTCTTCTTTAACTTCTTCTTTTGGCTCTTCAGCCTTAGCCGGAGTAATTGATTCTAAACTTTCTCCTTCTGAAATTGCGGTTAATCTTGCACAAATTGGAGCTATATCAAGTCCAATTGCTGTATCATTTCCATTATCTCTAATAGAATTTAATAAAGTTTTCATCATATCAATAGATTCTAAAACTACATCCATTACTTCAGGAGTAATTTTAAGCTCATTATGTCTTGCTTTATTTAAAACATCTTCCATATGATGAGTAAGTTTTGTTAAAACATCAAAATTTAAAAAGCTTGATGATCCTTTAACAGTATGCGCAACGCGGAAAATTCTATTTAATAGTTCTAAATCTTCAGGATTTGCTTCTAATTCAACCAAATCATGATCAATTTGCTCGACTAATTCAAAGGCTTCAACTAAAAAATCCTCAAGTATTTCTTGAATATCTTCCATTTTTACTCCTCACCTTTTTCATGTTTTGCTATGATACGAGAAATTTCAGCAAAGAAATCACTTGCATTAAATTTAACTAAATATCCATCTCCACCTGCTTCTTTAACACCTTTATCACTCATAAATTCATTTGATAAAGAAGAGTTAAATACGATAGGAATATTTTTAAATCTCTCATCATCTCTAACTTTTGCTGCAAAATGGAATCCATCCATTTGTGGCATTTCAACATCACTTACAATAATTTTTAAATGTTTATTTAAATCACTGCCATAAGTACTATAAAGCTCTTCTAGTTTATGTAAACCTTCAACACCATCTTTAGCTTCAATTACTTTAAGACCAATTTTATTTAGTAAATCTTTAACAAGTTTTCTTGCAGTTGAACTATCATCAAGCGCTAAAGCCATACCTTCGATTTTTTGAATTTTATCATCGTCAATATCAGTTTGCGGGGTATAAATTCCAAGTTCTTGCACTATACTTTCTAAATCTAGGATAAGTAAAACCTCATCTCCTTCGATCTTAGTTACACCAGTAATTTTACCCTTATCTAAACTGCCCGCACTTGTTGCAAAAGTAGCTGGCTCAATATTTTTCCAATTAATTCTACGAATTCTTTTCGCCTCATGGACAATAAAACCGATTAAAACATTACTAAATTCAGTAATGATAACTCTAGGTTTTATATTTGTCATTTCTGGTTCTTGAATTTGCATCCATTTAGCTAGGTTGATTACAGGAATCACCACGCCACGAAGATCAAAAATACCTTCTACATATTCAGGTACTCCTGGAATTTCAGTCAAAAAAGGAATTTTAATGATTTCTCTAACCTTAGAAACATTTACACCATAAATTCCCTCATAGACTTTATCGTGGCCTTGCTTAAAGATGCGAAAATCAACAAGTTCCATTTCATTTGAACCTGTTTTAACGACATTCTCATCAAACATTATGCCTCCTTAAGTTCTATTTTGTGAAATCTGATTTCTGGCTCATATTTTACTATAAAAAAACTTTCCTTGTATGCAAAAGTAGCTAAATTTAGATATTTTATATCTTCATTTTTTAAAAATACATCTTGATGATAATGACCTTCTATTACAAAGCCTATATTATAGTGCTTTAAACGCTCTTTTACTAAAGCAGAAAAATGGGGAATTTTTCTAATAAGTTGTTTTTTGTTTTGATTTTTTAGAATTTTTTGAGTAATTCTTTCTTTACTAATAACATTTAAAAAATTTAAAAAAAGTAGCAAATAATGATTTCTCAAACTCTTTAAGCAAAACTGCAAAAAAGGTTTTAAAAAAATATCCCCATGGGCTAATTTTACTAAGGTTTTATCTTGGAATTTACAAAGCAAAGGTTGCTGTTTTATGCTAAAAACCTTAACATTTTTAAAAAATTTAGCTAAATTAAAATCATGATTGCCTTCTAAATAAATGATTTCAATTTCATTAGCAAGCTCTTCGAGTAAATCTATATAAGCTTTTGCAAAATCATGCGTGGCCTTTACTTCATAAATTAAAAGATCAAATATATCACCCATTAAAAAAAGCTGTGGAGTTTGAATTTTTTTATTTTTTAAGGCTTGTAAAAACTCCCAAAAACCACGCCTATTTTTATTTTCATGCGCATCGGCAATAAAAATAGCATTTTCTTTTATAATTATTTTTTGCAAAAATTAAAATTCCAAAGCTTTGTATTCTATAGAAATGATTTCAAATTCACTCTCGCCTTTTGGTAAACGCACTTTAAAATCATCGCCTTCTTTTTTACCAAGCATTGCTTTAGCAATAGGCGAACTAATGGAAATATAGCCTTTTTCTAAATTTCCCTCATTTACCCCTACCAAAGTATAAGTGCTTTGTTTTTCGCTTTCTAAGTCCTCTACAACAACAGTTGAGCCAAATTTTACACTATCATGCTCATAAGAAGATGGATCGATAATTTGCGCTCTTGAGATCAAATCCCCAAGTTCAGCAATCTTTCCTTCTATAAAAGCTTGTTTTTCTCTAGCTGCGTGATATTCTGCATTTTCTTTTAAATCTCCATGGCTTCTTGCTATGTCTATTTCTTCTACTACTTTTGGACGTTCAACTTTTTTTAAATGCTCTAATTCTTTTTCTAATTTCTCATAGCCGTATTTACTCATAGGTTCTTTTTGCATGATTTATCCTTATTTGATTTCATAAAGTATTTTAGCCAAATTTTTTGCACTTGCAAATTGCAAATATTCTTTTAAAAAATCTACTTTATCAAAAAATGCCTTATAATCGTATTTAAGATAAGCTTGATATAAATTTTCCACATTCACTTGCTCTTGTAAAAATTCAGGATTAAGCTCGCTTTTTCCTGCAAAATCTAAAAAGATATTTGCAAGGCCTATATGTTTGAGTTTTACAAAACATCTTGCGATAAATACATCAATAGCTTTAGCTTTATAAGCAAGCACAAAAGGCGTGCCGACCAAAGCTGCTTCAAGTGTAGCTGTGCCACTACAAATAAAAGCAAAATCAGCATTTTTTAGCACCTTTGGGGTATTAGTTTGAATTTCAAAATTACTCATTTCTCCGTAAATTTCTAATCTTTTTAAATTAAACTCGGGTACGCAAAGGATTTTTTTACCTTTAAATTTAGTGCTTAACTCTCTAAAAATAGGCATCAAACGCTTTATTTCACTTTTTCTTGAGCCCGGTAAGAAAGCGATTACTTTTTCATCATCTTTTTTTGAAAATATAGAATTTATATCTTCTTGATTTTTAAACTCTTTTATCTCATCTAAAAGCGGATGTCCCACATAAGTGCTTTTACTAAAAAACTCACTATCAAAAGGTAAAATAGAAGCTAGCACATCAAAATGACTTTCTATGATAGGAATGCGCCCTTTTTTCCATGCCCAAACTTGAGGTAAAATATAATAAATTCTTTTTACTTTGGAATTTGCTTTTTTTAAAGCCTTTGCAAAAGGTAAGTTAAAGGCAGGAGAATCTATACATAAAATCGCATCAATTTTTTGAGCAAAACTTAAACTCACTAGCTCTTTTATGGCTCTTTTGGCTTTTAAAATGAGTGGCAAAACCTCTATAAAACCCATAGCACTAAACTCATGTGAGCTATAAAGTGGCTTCGAATTTAAACTAAATTCTTCACATAAATTCTCATCATAAATTCCCACTAAATCAAATTCTTTATACTCATTTTCATAAGCTTTTAAAACTTCTTTTAAATGTAAATTTGCTGAAGGCTCTAAGGCGCAAACTAAAAAGGTTTTCATTTGAAAATATCCTCTATTGTAGATTTAACAAAGTCTTTTAATTCATCTGAAAAAGTATAATTTTTATTATAAAAAAACAAATTAACTTTTATACTTTTATCTTCATAACTTAAATTTTTATTTTCAAATATTGCTTTAAAGCCTTTTAATTTAAATCTAGGATTATCTTCTATTTTTAAGCCTTTTGGATCTATAAAATATATAAAAAAATCTCCACTTTGTTTATTTTTTAACCAAAATATAAAATCAGGATAAAATTTTCTTTCTTTTTGTTGTTCTTCATCAAAATAAGGGATATAAATTTCATCTTGATTTTCTACCAATTTAGAAAAATACCATTCATATTGTTCAAAAAAAGATGATTTTAAATTACTTTCTAAATCTTCTAAAAATTCTTTTTCGCTTTTATTAGAAATGGCAAAATTAATCTTATTTTCTTTATCATTTTTATTGTAAATGATTAAAGGGCTATAATAATGCTTGCTAAGTTTTGCACTAATTATATAGTTTTGCACCTCCTTGCTTTTTTGACTTTCTTTTATACCTTGCATTAGCTCATCTAAATTTATTTTTTTATTTTCAAAATCTGCTTTTAATTCATCTTCACTTTTTGCATTCAAAACATCTTTTATAGTCTTATTGATTTTTTTAACTGTTTCAAAATCTAACTTTGCTTGTATATTTTTATGGTGCGTTATTTCTTCTTTTAACTTTACAAATTTATCCAAAACTTTGGCATTAGAATTTAACACGCTATTGATTGTTTTTAATGTTGTTTTTTCATTAAATTCTACATTGCCTCCTGATTGTATTTTACTTTCTTTGCCATCGCTAAATTTATAAAATTCTTCTAATGTAGAATATTTAAAATTTTTATACAAACACTGCTCTAAAATCAAAACATCCTCATCGTAAGATTTTATAAATTCTTTTAAAGATTTTGCTTCTTTTTCTGAAATTTTATAAATATTTTTTAGCTTTGCTTCATTTTTGTATTTTGGCACAGGTAAATTAAACGACAATTTTGTTTCTTTAAATCCTTTTAAATGCCTACTTTCCATAAATTCACATTCTATACCCTCTATGATAGCTTTTATGGCTTCATTATCACTTGCCATTACAAAAAGAGTTTCTAAACCGCATGCTAAATTTACACATCGCTCATCGATTTTAAACATCTCTTTTAAAGCATTTAATCTCTTTCTTATATTTAAGAAAGGTTCTATTCTAACACCTCTTCCTATAGTTTGCAAAACATATTTTTTAGCATTAATGCTTCCTATATTGATAAAAGAAATTAAATTTACGCGGTTGCTATCCCAACCTTCTGAAAAAACCTTACTTCCTAGCATTATATTGATAGAAGATTGTGAGCTATTGATGTTTTCAAAATGACTTTGTGATATATCGCTTATACTTTCTACTCCAAGCTCAAGTAAAAAATCTTTTTCCCATTCTTTTGCATTTGAAATATTTAAAAGCATGAAAGGTTTGTTTGAATTTTTACTCTTAAAAGCCAATTCTTTATCATTTCCTTTAATGCTATAACATTCTAATTTTGCATTTGCGTTTGCATAAAAAATATTTTCTCTAAGTTCATCATTATTTGCATTTTTTATATATTTTAAAAAATCATCGCTTAGCATATTTATGCCAAAATACAAATTTTGATTTTGAAGTTTTTCATAAAGTTCTAAAGCTATATTGCCTATATCTGCTTTATTTTTTAATACATTATGCACTGCTTTAAAATACGCTTTTATACCCGCATCTTGAGTATTTACTTTATCAGAAACTGCTATGATTAAAGGATTATGATATTTAAAGTCTGATCTTTTTAAAAACAATTCTTCTTTTGATTTTACAATCGCATTGAATATTATAAAACTTTCTAAAATCGTTTTAATTTTTACTTCTTCGTTATTTTCACTTTTAAAATCTAAATTCTCATTTAAAACTGCTATATTTTTACCATATCCTTCTTGATTGAATTTTTGAAGATTATAATTATAAGCACAAGTTATAAAGTCTATTTCATCTTCAAAAGTGGCAGAAAAATTAAAAACAAATCCTTTTGGAAATTCATCTTCTTTGATAAAACCTCTAGCAAGCTCATGATAATAGTTTTTTCTTAATGATGTTTTACTATCGCCTCTATGAGCTTCATCTAACAATATATACCAACCATCTTTATTAAGATAATTTTTATAATTTAATCTTTTTGCTTTTTTATCTTTGCCTACATTTTCTTCACTCTCAAGTAAATCACTTCTTGCAAAATACACCACCGCTTCATTTAACAAACTAGCTTCTTTTTCTATGCTTTCAAAATCTTTTAAATCTTTTATTTTGATAAAATTGCTGTGATGATTGTTGTATTTAACTATATTTGCTTTGAATTGATTTAAAATCTTATCATTTGGTGCTAAAAGCATGATAGGCTTTTTAGGTAATTGATTATTTTTAATAAATTCATGTATCAAAGCTATAAGTTTGATCATAACTATAGTTTTACCACTTCCTGTAGCCATCCAAAATGAAGCTCTTGCGATATGTTCTTTTTGTAATTTTAAATTCTCGCTTTCATCTTGATAAAATTCTAAAAGCTTTCTACGTTCTTGATTGTATTCATGTGAATTTAATTCATCTTTCATATAAAAAGAAAGTATGGCTAAAGCATTTTTAACACTTTCTTGCTGATAAAATTGTAAATTTATAGCTTGAGAAAAATTACTAAAATCATAACTTTCATCAAGCTTTTGCACTAGTGATTTATCATGGATAAATTTATTTAACAATAAATGTGTTCTTGTGTTTTGTTTTGCTTTAGCCATTATTTTCCTTTAAAGCTTTAATTGTTTTTATCATTTTCAGTATGTAAGAATTTTTTACATACTGAAAATTCTTGCAACCGCTTATCTTGCAAGTGGTATAAAGGATGATGTTATTTTGCACTTTCATTCACCATGTTTACCAAAATCAAATCCAAAGAGTTTGTGTTTTTCACTAAGCTTAACACAAACATGCTCTTCCAAATTAAAATTATTTTCAATTGCATATTTATTTGCTTCGTTAAATTTTGTATCATGTATGGAACAAATATATTGATCTAAATTATCGTTTACATATTTTAAAGCTATGGCAATCTGCCTTTCATCTATAGAATCAAACAAAAGATTATCATGACCCACAAATCCAATCAATTTTGGATTCAACTTATAAATTAACATATCATAAATAAATACTTTCATATTGTTAACACCATTGCTTTTATCTGCATCTATCCTTGCATTAATATCATACAAACGCTCTGTTTTAAAACTATTATTAATTTTAATATCTAAATATCCTTTATTATTTGTATAAAAATTAGATGAAATTTCTCTAAATAAAAGTCCTAGTTTATTTATCTGAATATCAATTTCATTTTCAAAATTTAAAAGCTCTCTCTTAAAAATATCTATTTCCAACTTGATGTCCGCTTGCTTTTGTTTTAAATCAACTACCAACTTTTTAATTCTTTGAGTTTTTTCTAGTTGCTCTATAATTTTTTCCTTTTCTTTTAATAAAGATTGATATTCATTTAAAGCACCTTTGTTTTCCAATTCTTTATAAAGAATAGATCTTTCATCGTCCATTTTTTTAATATCTTCCGCTAAAATACTAATTTCAATTTGCAAAGCCTTTTTATCTCGTTCAGCTTTTGCTCTCCTATTATAAAAAAGCTCATCGTGAAATTTTTTAACAGCTTCAATATGCTCTATGGTTGATTTTTCAAAGAAAAACTGAACCTCTCTATAAACATTACTAATTCTATCAATATCAATATCAAACTGCTTATTTAAATCAATAATTTTTTGTTTATTTTTTAATTGCCTTTCTTTAAATAGTTTTTCGTTTCGCATTTGTTCAATGGTATAAGTAATGTCATTGAGTTTTTTCTCTAGATCATAATAATTTTCTGCAATCTTAAAATTTGACAAGTTGCTAGTTAACTCTTTAAGTCTCTCTTGTAACTCCAATTCATTTTCTTTATTATTCTCTTGTTCATATTCATTTAATTGCTGAATAATCTTATTATTTTCCTCTTGCTTTATCTTCAATTTGGATTTCTGATTTAAATAATCCAAATTTAACTTTAATAAAAAAGCATTTACATAATTATTTTGAAAAACTTTTTCTTTTTCTATTTGTTCTATAGGGTTTTTAAAAGATTGTATTCTGAAAAACCTTGAAAATATATTCCTAAAACTCAAAATAGAATCACTACTTGGTATTATATTTTGCAAATTTAATTTATAAAGTATTTCTGTATACTCTTTCAGGCTAATTTCTTTTTCATCAAAAAAAATCTTATCATAACTTCTTTCTACAAAATGTATTTTTTCATTTTGCGAAAACGATAAATTTAAAACTATATCTTTTTGCTGTAAAATATTTTTTATTTCGTCAACATTTTTATCTTTACCAAATAAAAAATCTATACATCGCAATGAAAGACTTTTCCCAACACCATTGCTTGTTTCTTTATTATTTTTTGTTTTCTCTCCAACTATAATATTCAAACCATCTTTAAAGTCAATAGGTTGAAATGTACTACAATTGCTACTAAGTCTTAAAAGTTTCATATAATAATCTCCAAAATATCTTCTTTGATTATTCTTAATTTTTTAATCATATATAAAAAATCTATTGCATACATAAAGGTTTCAAAACTAATTTTTTTAGGATAAATACGACTAAACTCACTATATAAATCATCTATAGCTTTTTTTTCTTGCAAAAGAATTTCTAAAATATATCCCCCAATTACAAATAAAGAATCTTCTATTTTAGTTAATTTATTTCCCATTACATTCATATTTATCTCCTATGTCACAAATATCAAAGAAATAAGCAATTACAATCCATAAAGCCAACCTAGAATTTTGATCAATTTTACAATTATTATCGCAAAAATAGTCGATAGTTTTTTTCAAAGATTCTTCTGCATCATATTTCTCTCTAAAAAACATAAATTTTTCCTTTATAATTCTTCCAGTTTCTTCAAAATTATCGATTTTATTTTTATATTCTTCGATAATTTCATGTGATTTTCCTATACAAGTACCAAATAATTTTATAAAATCAGCATTTTTTATATTAATTTTTATTTTTTCTTGCACATTTGTATTAAATTTTTCCAATGCAAAATTCATATACGCATCATTAGCATCAAATTTCCGTAACTTAGTATTTTGTACTATAAAATCAACTGCTTTAAACAATGCATCTAAATTATTAAAATTAACAACATCATACTCATAATACAAAAGATTATAAACCTTATGCTTATCAGTCTTAGAGATGTTCAAAACTTGATTCAAAAGCATTTTTGTATCTATTAGTTTTATTTCTATTTGCTGATTTTGTGCATTTAACTTATCAATAGCTTGCGATATTTCTGGAAAAATACCTTTAAAATCATCATTGACAACAAAATGCCATTCTTTAAAATTCCAATTAGAATTTTTAGCTCTTTCAAAATTAGTTTGGATTTTTGCAATCGTAGTTTTGGCATTAATATTTTCTGGTGCATAGCATTGTAAAACCAACTCACCAGGAACATATCCATCATTGCCACCATCTCCTTTTTGCCCCTGCGGTTTAATATCTTGAATATATGGATATCTCATTCTATAAATTTCAATAACAAATTTTTCAAATTCGGTAGTTTTTTTATAATGTACTGCTAATTTAAATCTATTTTCTATATCTAAATTAGTCATATTGCTACTTCTCCCACCAAATTAGATTTTTTAGTTTTGGATATTTAATTAAGTCTATATTTTCTAAATTTATAATCTCATCGTTTTCAAATTTACAAGATTTTATGCCATTTTCATCTATAAAAATATTTTTGATTTGAAGTCCTAAAAGATTTGACATCGTTAAAAATATATCAAATTCTTTGTCATAAGCATTCATATCAAGGCATATATTCTCGCCTTTTTTAAGCGCTTTTATGAGCTTGCGTGATTTTCTATAATCTATGAGTGAGTTTTCATCGAGTTTATATTCACAATTTTCTAAACTTTCTTCATAACTTTCAAGTTCATAGTATCTAAAAGCGCCGCCACCTTTAAATTCTACTTCTTTGCTTATACCACAAACAAAACCATTTAAAACTTTTTTCATTCTTGGGATGATGACTTTGTAAAAATGCTCTCCCATTTCCACTCCAAGCCATTTGCGTTTTAGCTTATGTGCAGTAGCTATTGTCGTGCCGCTACCTAAATGATAATCAAAAACTATGGAATTTTCATTACTGCTTGCTTTTATTATTCTTTGAAGCAATTTTTCTTGTTTTTGTGTTTGAAAATTTAAAAATTCTTTTCCATGAGCCGTTGCCATTGATGGAATATCATTCCATACATCATACTGAGATTTTCCTAATAATATCCAAGTATTATTTACAAATTTTTGTGGCGGATAATATCTCTGATCTTTTTTCCACATCATATAATATTTTCCATTTTCATCTATGGAAAATTTATCATCATCTTCATAGGGAATTCTTACATCATCAAAATTAAAAATATGATTCTTTGTTTTATAATATAGTATAGTATCATGCTTTGGTGCAAATTTAATATTAGTATTTGTGGTACCCTTGTAATTCCACACAATTTCATTTACAAAATTCTCTTCCCCAAAAACTTCATTTAAAAGCTCCCTGCCACGATAATTTGCATTGTAATCTAAATGCAAATAAAAACTTCCTTTATCGCTTAAAAATTCTTTTGCTAATTCCAAGCGATTATGCATTAAAGAAAGCCAAGTGCTATCTTGAAATTTATCTTTGTAGTCAAAGTCACTTCCTGTATTAAATGGCGGATCTATGTAAATTAGATCTATTTTACCTTGATATTTTGGCATTAAAGAATTTAATGCTTGAAAATTATCTGCTTTTATAAGTTCTCCATTTAAAATTTCATCTAAATTTTCAAAATTTTGCAAAAGTTTATAATAATTTTCCTCGCTTAGATACTTTGTATCAAATGGTAAGAATTTGTATTTTTCATCATTTATAGCCTTTATATCAAACTCATCATTTATGAAATTTAATTCTTTCCATTCTGTGATTTGCTCATTAAATTTTACATCTTTGCAGATGGATTTTAAAATTTCATCAGCGTTGTTTGAGTGTGATTTAATAGTATCTAAGCTAAATACATAGTGAGCATTTTTAGCAAATTTTGGCTTTAACCATATAGCTTTTAACTCATTTTCAAAGTCAGCTATCAAGTCGATAATAGCAAAAGCAATTTGTTTTAAAGTGTTGATCTCATCTATCTTTTCTTTAGTCCAATCAGTAATGCTATCATTCACATAAGAAAACAACCACAAATCAAATTGTTCTTTTAAAAATTCTTTCGCATTTTTATGGATAAAAAAATCTACTTCATTTTGTTTTTTATAAGTTTTAAAAAGCTTTTTTAGCTCTTCTTCTTTTATGTTTATTTGTGCATTTTTTAAAGTCTTTAAAAAAACATCGCTAAATTCACTTGAGTTTTGTTTAAAAACATTTGCGCCATCATTATTTTTAGAATTTATCACTTTTATATTTATATTATCATCTTGTATATTTTGCAAATAAAAATTGATTTTACTTTTATTATTATCAGCATTTTGCTCATACTCATCGGTAAGAAAATTTAAAGTATATTTTTTATCTTCACTTCGCAAGCTTAAAGGATTGTAAATAGTATCTGATTTTACATAGTATAAATTTTGTGTTTTATAAAAAAGACTTGTGTCTTTTGAGTTTGAATATACCCTTGCATAGATATTTTTATACATAGGTGTATCGTAAAAAAACGGCGTTCCTGTTTCGTTTAAATAAGTGCTAAAAAAATTATAAAGTTTATTATAAGTATCTGTATAAAGATTTTGTGTGTCTAAATAGTCTTTGATTTTTTGAAAATATTTTTCTTTTATAACGAGTAAATTTGTAAAACCATTTTTAGCTTGATTTTGCGAGTTTTTGATTTTCGCACCTAAATAACAATCTTCTAATTTTGAATAAAATGCTTTTTTATAATCCATACTTTACCTTTAAATTTGTAAGTTAAAATAATATCTTTTTTTGACTTAAAAAAATGAATAGATATTGCGTAGAAAAGTAAAATTTACTTGCTAAAATAGCAAGTAAATTTAATAAATCGGAGTTGCTTCAACAATAGCAGGAGCAAAGAAAAATAACTCTTTTAACTCTATCGGCACAGAAGGATTTACAGTGCAATCATCTAAGCCAAAACGATTTTCTATAGGCACGCGCGCTTCATAAAAGGTACTCATGCATTTTACCCCGCCATGAGTTAAAGATCTAATTTGCACAGCTGAACTTGTAGTAGGCATGATAGAAAAAACCGTTTGCATTTGCCCATCTTGCAAATCTTGCTTGCAAGATTTCACTCCAAAAGATTTTTCACTTAAGACAGCTAAACATACATCAGCACCTCTAGGGTTTATAAACTGCACATAGCCAAAAGGGCGTTGCACGGCATATCTATCTTTTTGTTTTAACGCATCGCTAAGAATTATCTCTTTTAAAAACCAATTTTGCTCTTCTAGTTTTTCAGAGCTATATCTAAAAGGACTAAGTGAAATTCCTGTTTCTAAAGATCTTATCGCGAACATAGGTGTAAAATCTTCTAAATCATCAAATAAAACTTCAGCTTTTAAAAAACTTAAAATAAAGCAAAATAAAATACAAATTTTTCTCATCATCTTCTCCTAAGGTCTTCTAAAATTTACAGGAAAATGATCCGAAGCTAAAAAAGTCCTAAGTCCTGCTACAGCTAAGATTGCAAGAATTCTAGGCGGACTATATAAAGATGTAGTGCTTGAATTTCCCGTAATCGCATAATCAATTGTATTGCCACCTGTTTGTGTAAAAGAAGGAGGTGCGACTATATTAATGCGAGATCTTAAATCCGGATCAATTAAATTTACAATAGTCCCAGGAGGTCTGTTAAAATCCCCTAAAATCATCCAATTAACCTGTGGCATATTCCTAAAGTGCATATCCACAGCACTTATAATAGCCCCTGCATCATTACCACCTCTTGATAAAGCGTGTATGCTAAAAAACGCATCATTTCCTATACGAATTCCTATAATAGGCCTTGAAGCAACGGTTGGAGGCGGTAAAACTATCACCTCATCAGCTCGCGTTCTACTCACAATAGCCATATTTACGCGATTTGCCCCAACATCAACTCTTGAGTAGTATATATAAACTGAATTTGGACGACTTGATGAGCCCAAATTCCACTCATACTCATGAATAGGAATGCCAACTCCCACGGGTTGAACTTGTCTTGGCGTCATTATAGCAGTACTTGGTAAAACTCCTGCTTCTTGAACAGCCAAAATATCCATAGGATTAGCACCGGTTACAAGCTGTCTTATACTAATATTCCACTTACTTTCGGTAGAAGCTGATGCACCTTGTAAATTCCAAGTACCGCTATTATAATTTTCCAAAGCAGCAAATAATAAATTAAAACTAAAAATCAAAAATACTATCTTTTTCATCATCACTCTCCCGTATAAGCATAAGGCGATCTTGTTTGAAAAGCAGGCGCACTAATGCTCCATTGTCTATCTAAATTTTTTTCTTTTGATTTCAAACAAGGTGTCAAATAAATACTATAATAGTCAAAATAAAATTCCTCCATTACATTTCCAACTGTCGTTTGTATACATTGTTGTGTTGCAAAATTTTGAATTTGATAAGCACCATTGCTCATAGGATATAATCTCCAAAATTGTGCAAAATTTGTCTGATCGCAAGGATAATGTACTATACCATTACCATAAGCATTTAAGCAAGTTAAAGTTTTTGCATTTTTAATCATCACAGTATTATTTGGAAATTCAATGAGTTGCCACACTCTTGCATCACCAAAAGATTTACTATCAAATAAATTATATCCCCATATCCAATTACCTGGATTTAAAGCCCAAACCGTTAGTGCAGCTCCATTTGGGTTCATAATAGTTACAAAATCGCTTACAAATCCTATATTTTCATACAAAGCATTTGAAGTAAATCCATTGCTTGATGTAAGTCTTGGTAATGGTCCTTTTACAGCATTATCTCCTTTAAAAGTATTGACTTTCATAAGAGGTGGCTCAAGTGGTATAGCTGGGATTTTCTTACCTTCCACTAAAGTTGGTGTTTTTTGTTTAGCCGGTGGAGTTGGATTTTTACCTATTTTCAAAGGATCTCCATCGCTAAATTCTCCAAAAGAACGCCCTAAAGGATTGATTTCTTTAGAAGAACATCCAACAAAAAAAGTTATAAATACACTCAATATCATCATAAATCTAAGTTTTTGCATATTCTCTCCTTAAAAAATATAAATTTAAATATATTATCATAATTTTAAATAAATTTTGATAGAAAATATCATTTAATAAAATCTTCTTAGATTGATCAAATATTTTAAAAATGAATTGTTATAATTTTATTAATTTTAATCTAAAAAGGAAAAATTATGGATATTGTACAAAGATTTATAAATTACACTAAGATTAATACCACTACAAGTAGAGAAAATGGCGCCAAAGGCATTATGCCATCAAGTCCTAATCAAATGGAGCTTGCAAAATTACTTGAAAAAGAATTACAAGAACTAGGTTTAAAAGACATCAAAAGAAGAGAAAACACCATCACCACAGCTCTTTTACCAGCAAACACTCCAAATGCTCCTAAAATAGCCTTTTTTGCGCATTTAGATACAAGTATGGAACAAACTAATGACACCAAAGCACAAATCACTAAGTATCAAGGTGGAGATATATGCTTAAATAAAAACTTAGATCTTTATTTGAAAGAAAGTGAATTTAAAGAGCTTAAAAACTACATAGGAGATGATATTATCCACACTGATGGCACAAGCTTGCTTGGAGCTGATGATAAAGCAGCCATTGCAGCTATTATGGATATGCTTGAATTTTTTGTTAAAAATCCTGATATTAAGCATGGTGATATTTATGCTTGCTTTTTACCTGATGAAGAACAAGGTTTAAGAGGGGCAAAAGCTTTTGATATAAAAGAAATTAATGCTGACTTTGGATATTGTTTAGATTGTTGTGAGATAGGAGAGTTTATTTATGAAAATTGGAATGCAGGAGATTGTGAAGTAGAATTTATAGGAAAATCTGCTCATCCTATGAGTGCTAAAGGAAAATTAGTTAATTCTTTACTTTTAGCACATAAATTTATCTCTATGCTTCCAAATGGCGAAGCACCTGAATACACAGAAAATAAAGAAGGATATTTTTGGGTTAAAGAACTCAAGGGAAATAGCGCTAAAACTATTTTAAAAATAGATATTAGAGAATTTGATGATGAAAAATACAAACAAAGAATGCAATTTTTACAAGATTTAAACGATAGTTTTAAAAAGCTATATGGAGAAGAAAGAATTAACATTAAGCTTAACGATCGTTATAAAAATGTCTTTAATAGTCTAAAAACAACCAAATCTTTGCCTATTAAACTTGCTTTACAAGCTTATGAAAATTTAAATATCAAAACTAAAATCATTCCTATGCGTGGAGGATACGATGGAGCGGTGCTTTCAGAAAAAGGCCTACCTTGTCCAAATATCTTTACTGGAGCACATAATTTTCACTCTATTTATGAGTATTTGCCTGTTAAATCTTTAAAAGCAGCGAGCAAAGTTATACAAGAAATCATCATCCTAGCCGCAAAATAAATTTAAGCCTTTTAAGGCTTAAATTTATAATAACACAAAAGCAATTACAACCACCGAAACAACACACCCCAAAGCAGTTCTTTTAACAATTTCTAAAGGACTAACCCCAGCTATAGCTGAAACGATGATACAAGCTCCTAAAATAGGCGAAAGGTATCTTCCAAGCACTGCTGACATTGCCACTGCAGTACCAAGTTTAACTTGATCAAAACCAAGATCTTGAGCATGAATAGTTACAGCCTTGTTAAATGCCATAGCAGCAGCATCACCACTACCTGTAATCATAGCCATTAAAAATGGTATAAAAGTTCCACCAAAACGCACATAATGCTGTTCATTTTTAAGCCATTCTATGATAATATCAATTACACCGCATGCTTTTAAACCCGCAACAAAAACACTAGCAGCTATGATAATCCCTATAATCTCTGCATAAGATTTTCCCATACCATTGAAAAACTCTTTAAAAATATTATCAGGCTTGCTCATAGTTACTACTAAAGCTATAATCGCTCCTAAAAGCATAGCTTCAGCAACTCCAACTTCTTTTGTCCATGTTAAAAACTCATAATCATTTAAAGGACTTGCGCCTATGATTAGTACAATCAAAGGCACTAAAGGCATAAGTGCATAAAATACATTTACTTTTTCAATATTATCTTCAGTCTTGTTTTGATTAGCCACTTCAAAAACTTGCCCTTTTTGATAATCTTTAAAAATCACTGCCATAATCATCAAAGAAATCATCACTATCACTCCTGCTGTTAATGCATTTGGAGTTTGAGTTAAAACAATTTCTTGTATATTTTTCCCTGAAATTTCAGAAATCAAAGCCGTATGAGAAACACCTGGACTTAAAATTCCTCCTATAGTTCCACAAAGCACTGTTGCTGCTGCCATGGCAGGTTTTATACCTGAAGCCATTAAAAGCGGTATTAAAGTCGCACCAACTGCAGCTGAACATCCTGCCGCTGAAGGTATAGCTATAGCAATAAAAAAAGTTACCATAAAAGCAAGTGGGATTAAGAAAAATCCTACATTTTTCAAAGGTGTTGTAAGTAATCTAACCAAATGTTTATCGCATTTAGTCACTTTCATCACAAAAGCAAAACCCATACTCGCACAAATTGCCTTAATCAAGGCAGGTTGCACCATAGCATGCGTAAAAGCACTCAAAGCTTCAATGGGCTTAAGTGAAATCAAGCACAAGATAAAACCAACACTAATTAAAGCTGTTTTTGTTTCCACTTTTTTAATAAGCAAATAAACCACAGCCACAATACCAAAAATCGCAGCTAAAAGATAAAAAGTTTGCATTTTTCTCCTTTAGATTTTAGTTGTTTGATTGACTTTTAAATATTCCACATTAAAAGGATGACTTAGCTTTAACACATCATGATGACCTATGATTTTTAAGCTATCATCTTGCACTTTTAATGCAGAACCCTCCGGTATAGCATAAACAATGTCTTTTGGATTAGTTAATAAAAACTCTTCCAAACGCTCTTCTCTACTTTCTCCGTTGTGTCCAGGAATTTTCCCGCCAATAAAATGTGGGTTGATTTGATAAGGAAAAACCCCTAAACTATCAAAACTTTTTGGCATAACAATAGGCATATCATTAGTTGTTTTTATGCTAAGACCTGCTATGTTTGAGCCTGCACTCCAACCTATATAACAAACCCCTTTTTCAATACGCTCTTTTAACACTTCAAGCAAATCATTTTCATATAATTTATGCAAAAGCATAAAACTATTGCCACCACCTACTAAAAAAACTTTTGCATTTAAAATCGTTTCTTTTAAATTTTCAAAATGGTGTAATGATTTGATATTATCTTTTTTCAAGCCTTCTTTTACCTTAGCTTCATAAGCATCATAAGTCCTTCTAACACCCGCATAAGGTATAAAAAGAATTTCTTCATCTTTCATGGAATTTTCTTTTAAAAAATCATCTATAAATTCTCTAGTATGACTTAAATAAGCACTATCTTTATAGCCAGAAGCACTAAAAAGTAAAAGTTTTGACATCATTCTTTCCTTTAAAAAATTAATCAAAACTATAATTTTAATATTTAAAAAATGAAAAAACAATTTAGTAATAAAAAAATATTGTATTACTTGTGTTAGAATTTAAAAAAAGGAAAAAACATGAAAGAAATTTTAATAACAAACGATGATGGCTATGAAAGTGAGGGTTTAAAAAAGCTTATAAAAATGCTAAGAAAGCATTTTAAAGCTAAAATTACCATAGTAGCTCCTGCTAGTGAAAAATCAGCATGCTCACACTCCATAACACTAACCAAACCTTTGAGATTTCACAAGGTTGGTAAAAGATTTTACAAGCTTGATGATGGCACGCCTGCAGATTGCGTTTATCTTGCTTTGCATGCTTTATACAAAAAGCGTTTACCTGATCTTGTCATAAGTGGGATTAACAAAGGTGCTAATGTAGGCGAGGATATAACCTACTCAGGAACTTGCGCAGGTGCTATGGAAGCAGTGCTTCATGGAATTCCTGCCATTGCTTTATCACAATTTTACAAAGATAATCAAAAAGAGCTTGATTATAAACTTGCTTTAAAACTTACTAAAAAAATAGTCAAAAATATCTTTGAAAAGGGCTTTCCTTTAGATAAAAAAGAATTTTTAAATATCAACTTTCCTTCTAGCAAAACAGCCTTTCAAGGCTTAAAAATTTGCAAAGCAGGTAAAAGAATTTATAGCTATAAAGCACACTCAAATACAAATCCAAGAGGTGTAGAATACTACTGGCTAGCTGCTGCTAATCTTGATCATGAAAATGAAAAAGACTCAGACATAGCACTTTTAAAACAAGGCTATGCCACAATAACCCCTATAATGCTTGATCTAACAGCTTATAAACAAATGAAAAATCTCAAAAAATGGATGAAAAATGGATAGATACACGCGTATAAAATGGCTTATTAATGAAGAAAATTTTATCAAAATTCAAAACACTAAAGTTTTAGTTTGTGGGCTTGGTGGAGTTGGTGGAATTTGTGTTGATGCGCTTTTTAGAAGTGGCTTTAGTAATCTAACTTTAATTGATGCGGATAAATTTGAAACTACTAATCAAAACCGCCAGCTTCATAGTGAAAATATAGGCGAAGAAAAAGCTAAGGTTTTTGAGCGTATTTACAATGCTAAAGGTATAGTCAGTAAAATCGATGATGAGTTTTTGAAAAGTTTTGATTTGAGCGAGTTTGATCTTATCATCGATGCGATTGATGATATACCTGCTAAGGTTGCTTTGGCTAATTTACTTGATTTGAAAAAGCAATTTTTTATCTCATCAACCGGTGGAGCTAGAAAGCTTGATCCAACGCGTATTAAAACGACAAGCATATTTAAAACACATGGCGATGCTTTAGCTAAAAAATTCCGCTATGAACTTAGAAAATCGGGCTTTAAAGGGGATTTTGATGTAGTATTTTCAGATGAAGAAGCCCATTGTAAAGATCTTGGCTCATTTATGGGTGTAACAGCTTCTTTTGGACTTGCTCTAGCTTCTTTGGCTTTAAGGAAAGTGCTTGATAAGAAAGCTTGATATAAAAGACTTAGCTCCTTGTATCAAGCTTTTTAAGCAAAGCGTATCCATTCTTTGTAAAAATGATTATACAAAAGAACAAATTCGTGTTTGGATTAATATAAACCAAAAAGCTTGGGAAGAAAAATTTCAAAATCAACTAGGTTTTATTTATGAAGAAAAAGGCCAAATTGTATCTTTTATAAGTATAAATTTAGAAGAAAAAACACTCGATCTTTGCTTTACTCATGCAAACTATGCTCATCAAGGTTATGGTAAAGCTTTATTGGAATTTGCTCTTAAAAACTACCCTTATAGTGAAATTTATACTTTTGCTAGTCTTAGCGCTAAAAATTTCTTTTTAAAAGCAGGATTTAAAATCATCAAAGAAAACATTGCTATAAGAGATCAACAAGAATTGAAAAATTTTTTCATGAAAAGAAAATAAAACGATTTTAAAAAAGCAAATAAAATGCATTTTATCTGCTTCTACTTTAAAATTTTTAATGTCTTAATTACACTCAATAAAGGTATTGTAAAAGATAATAATAAATTTTTCACTACAAAGGTAAAAATTATAAATATCATCAAGCTAAGTAAAAACACAAACTGGAATTTAAAACAATATAGACAAATTGTAGGTTTTATAAAAAGTAACAAAATTTACACTTTTGTCTTAAATATATAAATATAAATGATTTAAAAAAGCTTTACCTAAGAGAAGAAGTAGTAAAACTATATCTAGATCAATTATAAACAAGGATTTTATATGTTAGCTTTAAGCACTCATCTTTTTTTGGCTATTTCTTTGATATTGCTTTCATTTGATAAAGTCAAAATTTCGTATATTTTTTTACTCTTTTCAGTCTTGTTGGGATATGTATTTAAAATTATAGATATAACTTTTATAGTGATTAATGTATTAGTTTTTATAACGGCTATATTGTATCAGTATAAAAAAATTTTCATATTAGAAATAGCATTATTTATCTATGCTTTAGCTTTATTTCTTCATTTTATCCCTGGTGTAAATAACATCAAAGTTTTAGATCAAGTTTATGCAAGCACAAATAGCGCACCTTTTAATCTTTACTTTAGTATTGACAAGCCACTAGGGGTTTTTATACTTTTTATACTTTTTCCTATTTTATTTAAAAACACAAACTACACCAAAGCTTCAGTGTTAAAATGGAGCTTATTGCTTTTATCTCCTATTCTTTTGCTGTGCGTGCCTTGGTATTTGGGTGTTATCAAACTAGAAATAAGCATACCATCATGGATTTTATATTTTTTATTTTCAAATCTTTTGTTAGTTGCTTTAGTAGAAGAAGCTTTTTTTAGAGGTTATCTCCAACAAAGACTTACACAATTTATTCACCCCAATCTTGCTTTATTAATCGCAAGCATAGCTTTTGGATTAGTGCATTATAAAAGCGGTGTTTTGATGATTGTATTTGCTAGTGTTGCAGGCGTGATTTATGGCTTAGCTTATAAACACTCAAAAAGCTTATGGATGAGCGTATTGTTTCACTATGGATTAAATTTAATCCATTTGATATTTTTTACCTATCCATTTTACTTAAAACATTAGCGATTATAGTTTTCTAACTAGAAAAAATAAAGGATGATAAGTCAAGGTATTTTGAAATTCTTTTTCATAGTTTTTTAAAAATGCCTTGCTTATAAAAAATTTTTCACTCAAAGCATTTACCCCGCTTAGTTTCAAATGCCTAAAAAGCTCCAAAGTATCATCAAATTTTAACTCTTTTAACTCTTCTTTTGCTTTTATGATCTTAAAATTTTTAGAAAGTTTTTGCCTAATTTGCTCTAAAGTTAAATATTCAAGTGATAAATTAGTGCTTTGTTTTATTTGAGTGAAATTTTTTTCTCCAAAAGTAGAAAAAAGCAAAATCCCATTTTTATTTAGCATGCTTGCAAGATTTTCTAAAAGCTCATCTATCTTTAGCCACTGCATACAAGCATTTGAAGCAATAAGATCAAATTTTTTCGTATAAAAATGATGATTTTTAAGCTCATTCATATCAAAAACACCAAATTCATCAAATTTACAAGGATTTTCAAAAGGATAAATATCATTTAAAAAATAATGCTTAAATTTAATACACTCTTGCAAAGCCTTACTAAAAACCCCTACTCCACAGCCAAACTCAAATACCACTTTAAAATCGCTCAAATCATTCTCACTAAGCATTTTACAAAGCTCTTTAGCCATGTCTTTTTGCACTGGTGTATTTGCACTATAAGTATCTTTTGCTCTTATGAAAGTTTGCAAAGCTCTTCCCAAGTGTGGTATTTAAAAAATGCAAAATGTGGCTCATCGATAAACATTGCCTTTTCTTTAAAAAAATTTAAAACATGTTTTGGTGGAAAGATCTTATCCTCTTTGCTAATTATAGCTTTATCCCAAGTAAAATTTTCATTTAAATCTTTAGTGCAAAACTCATATAAACTTAAAAGTTCTGCTTTTAAATGCTCGTTTTTTTCAAAGTAAAACTCATCACTTAAATTCATTCTTTTTTCAAGCAAATTTGCTTTAAAATCCTCTAAAGCAAACCTTTTCATCGTAAGTTTAAAAATGGCTTTTTTAATCCCAAATTCATCATCTATAGGTAAATTTGTGCCATTTATGGCTATTTTTTTATCAAATTTTATATCTTTTAAAATTTTACTCGCCACGCAAACTCCCATAGAAAAGCCAACAAGAGTGATTTTTTCAAATTTATTAAGATCAAATTCCCAACCAAAACTCGTATAATCATACACCATTAAAACATTTACGTCACTTTTTAAATGCGTAAAATGGCTAAAATGCGAGCAAAATCCTGAAAAAAATAAAATCAACTCAGATGAATTTGCATTTTCATGTAAAAAATGAGTTTTCAAAGTACCTCCAAAACCTTTTCTAAGTCTTTTTTCACTAAACCAGCATGCAAAGAAAAGCGAATTCTAGCTGTATTTTTAGCCACGGTTGGCTCTTTAATAGCAGGTGCAAAAATACCATTTTCTAAAAGCTTTTGTGAAATTTCACTAGCTAGTGCATTTTGCCCTAAAATAAAAGATATCACATAAGCCTCGCCTAAAACTGCACCTTTACTTGCCAAAGCATTTTTAAACCAAGTGCTTAACTCTAAAAGCTCTTTTCTTTGAGCATTAAATTCATGCAAATGCTTAAAAACATGCAAAGTCCAAGCTACATTGATAGGCGCAATGGCAGTTGAGTATATAAAGGCCCTTGCTTTGTTGATAAAAAAATCTTTTTCATCACTTATCATGCAAGCTCCCATGGAAGCTATGGCCTTACCAAAGGTAAAAACTAAAAAATCCACTTCCTTTTCTAAGCCCAAAAATTTCACATAACCCAAACCATCATCTCCAAAACAACCTATGCTATGAGCTTCATCGATGTAAATTTTGATATTTTTAAACTCTTTTTTTAAATTTATGAATTCTTTTATAGGCGCAAAATCTCCATCCATACTAAATAGCGCTTCACTTATGATGATGATATTTTCAAATTCTTTATAATGCTTTTGCACTAAGCTTTGTAAATGCTTTATATCATTGTGTTTAAATCTTATAAATTTAGCTCCGCCAAGCCTTAAACCATCAATAATACTTGCATGTACTTGCTTATCTGCTAAAAATAAAGTATTTTTAATGCTTGCTAAAGCTTGCAAACAGCTAACATTTAAGGCATAGCCATTATTAAAATGCAAGATTTTTCTGCCTAACTTAGCCTCTAAAAAGCTTTCAAATTCATCAAAAATCGCATAATTTCCACTCAAGCTTCTTGAACTTGAACTAGAAAATTCAAATTCTTTTAAATGTGTTAAAAAATCTTGCTTTAATGTTTTTTCATTACTTAAATTTAAATAATCATTGCTTGCTAAATTTAGCAATTTTTGCTCATTATAAATAACATATTTTTCCTCATGTTTTAATGAGCGTAGAATTCTAAAATTATCTTGTTGTTTTAATGCATTTAAAATTTGTGCAATTTGCATTATTGTTTAAGCCTTGCGTAGTTTTGACAACCCTCATCGCTTTTTAAATCACAAGCCTTGCCAAAATATTCTAAAGCTTTAGAAAGATCCTTTCTAACACCTTTTCCATTTGCATACATAGCTCCAAGATTAGAACAACCCAAACCATTATTTAAACCACAAGCTTGCTGAAATAATTCCATTGCCTTAAAATTATCTTTTTTTACTCCAAATCCGTCTATATACATAACTCCAAGATCAGAGCAACTTAAACTATCGTTCAAGTCGCAAGCTTTTTTATAAAATTCTACCGCTTTAAAATTATCTTTTTTTACCCCTTCACCAAATTTATACATAGCACCAACATTACCACAACCAAAACCATCATTTAAATCACAAGCTTGTTTGTAATACTTCATAGCATTTATATAATCACCACTCTCATAAGCTTTAAATCCTTTTACAAATAAATCCTCTTGCGAGTATGCAAAATTTAAAAATAAAATCGCCAAGATAATCAATACTTTTTTCATACTTTACCTCTAAATTTAAGATAAAAGCTAATTATATAAATATTTTCTAAATAATCCTTTTTCATTTTAAAGCATAAATTTGAGTAAAAATTGTAGTATTATTAGTAATAAAAATCAAAGAAGTAAAAATGAATTTAAAAGAACTAGACTTAAAACACATTTGGCACCCTTGCACGCAAATGAGCGATCATGAGTTTTTACCTTTAATACCTATAAAAAAGGCTAAGGGAGTGTATTTGTATGATTTTGATGAAAAATCATACATAGACTGCATTAGCTCTTGGTGGGTAAATATCTTTGGTCATTGTAATGAATACATCAATGAAAAAATCAAAGATCAACTTCAAAATTTAGAGCATGTCTTGCTTGCAGGCTTTTCACATGAGCCTATCATAAAGCTATCACAAAGGCTTTGTGAGCTTTTACCTTTTGATAAATGCTTTTTTGCAGACAATGGTAGTTCAGCCATAGAAGTGGCTTTAAAAATGAGTTTTCAATACCACTTAAACAATGGCTCTAAAAAGGATAAATTCTTATCGCTTAGCAATTCTTACCATGGAGAAACCTTAGGTGCATTAAGCGTTGGCGATGTAGCACTTTATAAAAAAACCTATGATCCTTTACTTTTAAAAAGTATCACAACGCCTGTGCCAACAAGCAAAGACTATACAAAAGAACTTGAAATTTTAGAAAGTATTTTAAAAAATCATCATCATGAAATTTGTGCTTTTATACTTGAGCCTTTACTTCAATGTGCGGGCAATATGCATATGTACGAGCTTGGGTATTTAGATGAGGCAGTTAAACTTGCTAAAGATTATGGCGTGCAAGTGATATTTGATGAGATAGCCACAGGTTTTGGACGCACAGGGGAGATGTTTGCGCTTGATTATTGCTCACAAAGTATTGATTATATATGTCTTTCTAAAGCTATCACGGGTGGGTATTTACCACTTTCAGTAGTGCTTACTAAAGATGAAATTTATGAGAAATTTTATGATAGTTATGAGAGCCAAAAGGCCTTTTTACACTCTCACTCTTACACAGGTAATGCCCTAGCTTGTGCAGCGGCTAATGCGACTTTGGATATTTTTGAAAAAGAAAATATCATCGCAAAAAATAAAATCAAAAGTGCTTTTATAAAAACTCAATGGGAGAGTTTAAAAGAATTTGACTTTTTAGGAAATTTTAGAAATTTAGGCATGGTAAGTGCATTTGATATACAAAAAAGCAAATACCAAAGAGCAGGACTTGAAGTCTTTCAAAGAGCCTTAGAAAAAGGCTTGCTTTTAAGACCACTTGGAAATACAATCTACTTTATGCCACCATATGTTATAAATGAAGATGAGATTGCTTATGTAGTGGAGTCTTTAAGAGAGATTTTCAAGGATTTTTGAAAGTTTTTCACACACTTTATCATCAAATTTTATGATAGGAATTTTAGCGTAATTGCTTATAAAATCCTTGCTAAAAGTATCTTGAGTTTTTAAGATTAAAGCAAGGATTTTAATATCTCTTTGTTTTAGTGCTTCTATGCTTAAAAGCGTGTGATTGATACTTCCTAGATAGTCTTTTGCGACTAAAATCGTAGGGTGCTTAAACGCACTCATATAATCAATCATTGTTTTTTCATCATCAAGGGGCGAAAAAAGCCCGCCAGCTAGCTCGATAATGAGTTTTTCACTTTGTGGAATTTGTATATCAAAAGCTTTATAATTTAAATTCTCTAAAATCCTACCTTTGTGCGGGGAAGCAGGGGTTTTTAAAAACACACCTTCTTTGAAAATCTTAGTTTTTGGGCTAAACTCAGCTACTACCTCGCTATCTTTTGGCGTGCCTGCTTGGATAAGCTTAAAATAATCAAAACCCAATTCCTTACAAAGTCTAGCACTAAGATAAGTTTTGCCAACATCTGTGTCTATACCACTAATGTATATTTTCATTTTAAACCTATGAAAGTATTTTTAAACCCACAGTGCAAGCAATAATAAGGGCAATTAAAAAAAGCTTTAAAAAGCTTTTACTTTCTTTATAAAAAAGTACCCCTATGATAACCCCGCCTGCAGTTCCAGCTCCTGTCCATATAGAATAAGCCACACTCATAGCAATGCTTTGCATACTAAGGCTTAAAAATCCAAATGAAAAAGCAAAACACACTATCAAAGCTAAAAGATAAAGCTTATTTTTAGTGCTTACAAGTTGTTTCATAATAATCACGCCAAAAATTTCAAAAGCGGTCGCTAAAAATAAAAAAAACCATTCCATTACTTAGCTTCCTTGCTAATGATTTTAAGGCCTATGATACTTAAAAGCAAAATGGCTATTAAAGTAAGCTTGGTAATAGAGCTTGGCTCATTGAAAATAAACATCTCATTAAGCACCACTCCAACCGTGCCAATACCTACAAAAACACTATAAGCAATACTTACTTCAAGTCTTTCACAAGCTTTTAAAAAACATGTAAAAGATATACAAACTCCAATGGCTGTTAAAGCATAATGCCAAATTTCAGTAGAGTATTTTAAACCACTTACCCAAAAACACTCAACCAAACCACCTAAAATTACCATAAACCAACCAAAATTAGAGCTTATTTTTGTTCTTTCAATCATAATCTACCTTTTTAAAAGTGCAAATTATAACCAAAATTACAAAATAATAAGCTCCTTGGTATTAAATTTTCTTACTTTCTACCTCTTTTAATATATCTTGAGAAATATCCCCTACTTCTTTAGTAGTTTCATTAGTAAAATTAGCTATTTTTACATTTTCTTTTGTGACATCTTCTAGTTGAATTATCGCATCATTGATTTGTGAAATACTTTGAGTTTGTTCATGCATTGATATAGAAACATCATTAACACTTTGAACTAAAATATTTACATTAGCTTCTATCTCACCTAAACTTCTTTCTGTCTTTTCAGCCAAATGACGCACCTCATCAGCAACCACAGCAAAACCTCTGCCATGTTCGCCCGCACGAGCAGCTTCTATGGCAGCATTTAATGCTAATAAATTTGTTTGTTCTGCTATGTCCTTGATCACATTTACTACTTCTTTAATATTTTCAGCTTGAGAAACAACCTCTGTAGTTTTACCTCCAACATTTTGCATAGAAATGTTTATTTGCTCTACTGCTTTTATGGATTTTTCCAAAGAATTTGATTGAGAATAAGTTCCATCAACAAGTTTTTGCATAAATTCTTCTAGTTTTTCACATTGTATAGTTAGTTTATGTGCAAATTTAGAAGAAGAAATCAACATCTTTTTGATTTCTGAACCTAAAATATTTGTTGTTATTTCTACACTTCCTTTTGCATTTTCAACCTGTGTTGAAAAATCTAAAGCCTTATAACTTTCAAGCACTCTATCAAGCTCGTTGATGTTTGATCCTATTTTCTCTTCTAAAATATCAAGCAATTCATTTAATACATTTTTTAACTCTATTAGTTGAGGATTTATAGGATCATTATCAATTCTAACAGATAAATCTCCAAGCTCTATCTCTTTCAACTTTTGAACACTTTCAAACACAGCCTTCTTATCTTGCTTTAAATTCTTTTGGATATTTTTTATACCATTATTGATTTCTTTACCAATAATAGCAAATTCATCATTTCCTTTGATATTTAAATCTATATCTTTCATATCGCCTTTGTAGTTTAAACTTTCAAAAAAATCTTCTAAAGCTTCTTTAATAAATATAATTTTCTTAAGAAAATGCTCTATCATACCGCCCAAAATAACGATAATAACAAGGACAAAAATCACACCAAATATAACTTGGGTAATTAAAAGTCCGTTTAAAACCTCATCATAATCACTCAAAGCATTAGAAGAACACAAAGTTAAAGAATTTTCTCCCATAATACATACAGCTAAGCGTTCTTGACCTTTAAGTTTATACAAAATCAAATCAGTAGTTTCATTTGGAGTTACACTTGCAACATTAACAAAATTTTTTAACACTTCTTTAACTTCATTGTCTTCATAAAAATCTATATTAGCAGAAGAATGAGCTATCATTTCCTTTCTTTCATTGATTAAAAACACATTATTACTTGCAGTAGTTTTTAATCTTCCAAAAGCATTGCGTATATCATCTAGAAAAAACTCACCTGCTAAAACTCCATAAAATTTCCCATCAATAACAATCGGAATTGACACTGACAAAGCTATTTTTTTAGTTACGACATCTAAAAAAGGTTCTGAAATGCTTACCTTATTTTTATTTTTTGCATTTTGATACCACACGCGTTCTCTAGCATCAAAACCATCTTTTTCTTGATTTAAAATAAAATGTTTTCCTTTAGAATTAATATCTACATCAATTAAGCTACCATCTTTTTAATACCCAACATAAATAGCATTAAAAGAATAAAAACCAAACATCTTTTCTAAAAAAGAACCAATATATTCCTCACTTACATTTTTATGTTCAATAATATTTGCAGCGATTTTTTTAATATTCTCTATCTTGGTATTGAAGTATAAATCTGAAAAATTTTTTCCATTTTTAACACTTTCTTGCTTTCCACTTACAATACTTTGAAGAATATCCGTTTTAGACGAATAATAATTTAGTCCAACAAAAATACCAAATCCAACAACCAAAATCAAAGCTGTGAAAAATGATATTTTCTTAGCTACAATAGTTTTAAACATTAAAATACCTCCTAATTTTGCAATAAATATAAAAACATTTTAATTAATTTCTAAAAAATTTTTCAAAAATAACACCTATAAAAATAAAAAGTAGAATTTTTGTCCTAAAAATACTCATTTATTAATTAAATTTTAGTTATATTTAATTTTTATTAAATATAATAATAATTTTAAAAAAGGAGTAAATAATGAAATTTTTAACCTGTAGTAAAAGAATTTTATTGACATTAACTAGTTTAATATTTTTACTAAGCAATAATGTCTTTGCAAAAGATTTTGAACCTATCATCGTTATACATGGTGGAACAAGTGGCTTAGGACTTACCAAAGAAGAATTTGCCAAAAGAGAAAAGGTAATGAAAGAATCTTTAAAAGCAGGTCAAAGCATACTTGAAAAAGGAGGAAGCTCGGTTGATGCAGTTATAGCCGCTATTAAAGTAATGGAAGATAGTCCTGAATTTAATGCTGGGAAAGGTGCTGTTTTTACCTCTGATGGATTTAATGAACTTGATGCATCTATAATGGATGGAAAAAATTTAAAAGCAGGTGCAGTTGCTATGGCTAGGACGATTAAAAACCCTATAGAAGCAGCAAGACTTGTTATGGAAAAAACACCCCATACTTTAATAGCAGGCGAGGGTGCTGATAAATTAGCCAAAAAACATGGCTTAGAAATAGTAGGACAAAAATACTTCTTTACAGAGCACAGATACAAACAACTTCAAGAAGCTAAAAAAAGCAAGGAAGTTTTATTAGATAGTGATAAGGCAAAAGCTCATCTTGGTGTAAGCACCGAGCCATATTTAGGCACAGTAGGTGCAATAGCTTTAGATAAAAACGGCAACCTAGCAGCAGGTACAAGCACAGGTGGCACTACAAATAAAATGACAGGACGCATTGGGGATTCTCCTATCATAGGAGCAGGAAATTATGCAAATAATGACTCAGTAGCAATTTCTTGCACAGGAACAGGTGATATTTACATAAGAGTAGCTGCAGCTCATGAAGTTGCATCTTTGTATAAATACAAAAAACTTTCAGTGCAAAAAGCAGCCCAAGAAACTATCAAACAAGTTGCAAAACTTGGTGGTACAGGCGGAATTATTTCAATAGATAAAAATGGAAAAGTTGGTTATGCTTGGACTAAAGATAAACTTGGAATGTATCATGGACAAGCAAAAATCGGCGAAGAGCCAAAAGTATTTTGGCCGCTTGGAAATTAACGCAGTTTAACTTTTTTAATGCCTCGAAGTTTAAAAATCTTTGAGGCTCCACTTTCAAAAAACTTTTCATCTATTATTTTATCTGCATTTTGCATAGCCCAATTTAGATCAAATTTTTTTCCATGAATGTTTGCAGAAGTAGAATAAAGCCAATCAAACTTTTTTAAAAATTCCTCATGAGTGCAATCTTTCACAACGCGTATTGCTTTAGAATTAGGATATAAAAAAGTAGTTTTTTTGGATTTTCTAATAGTATTTTTAAAATGATTTGGCACTCTTGTAAGTTTTTTAAGCTCACTAAATTTAGCTGTGGTAATCAAACAATCTTGCTTTAAGGGCCTTTTTTTTAAAGTATTAAGGGCTTTTAAGTCCTTACTTAAAAACCCTGCTGTTGTATCAGTTTGAGCAAGATAAATCATGTTTTTAAGTATTCTTGTAAGCTCTTTACTTCAAGACATGATTTATTTTGTATAGCTTTGATAGCTTTAATCCCCGCATAAGCTGCTCTTAGATTTGTAAAATATGGGATTTTAAAGCGTAAAATATTTGCTCTAATTTTTTTAGTGTCGCCTTTAAAACTATGCTCATCGCTAGTATTTATAGCAAGTTGAATTTGAGAATTTTTTAATTTATCCTCTACATTCGGGCGTCCTTCAGAAATTTTATGCACAAACTCACACTCCAAGCCCGCTTCTTGTAAAACTTTATAAGTTCCACTCGTAGCAATGATTTTAAATCCTAGCTTAATATACTCATTAGCTAAATCTACTGCATATTTTTTATCTTGCTCTCTTAGTGATAAAAACACATTACCACTTTCTGGTAAGAAATTTGAAGAAGCAAGTTGGCTTTTTGCATAAGAGTTATCAAAGTCTTTACTTACCCCCATAACTTCACCGGTTGAGCGCATTTCAGGTCCAAGCTCAAGATCGCTTCCGCTAAGTTTAGCAAAAGGAAATACCACTGATTTTACACTAATATGTTTTGGCTTTTTAGCTCTTAAAATTCCGTTTTTTTCCTCTACCACTTTAAAGGTGTCATAAAATTTCAAGCTTTCTCTTAAATTTCCTTGCCACATCACGCGTGTTGCAACCTTAGCTAAAGGAATTCCTGTAGCCTTACTCACAAAAGGCACGGTTCTACTAGCTCTTGGATTTACTTCTATCATATAAAGTTTATTATCATAAATAGCAAATTGTATATTTAAAAGTCCTACTACACCTAAATTTAAAGCAATATCTTTTGTTTTTTGCTCAATCATTTCAAGCATAGCTTCATCAATATTTACAGCAGGTAAAGAGCAAGCGCTATCGCCTGAGTGAATTCCTGCTTCTTCAATATGCTCCATAATACCTGCTACATAAACTTCTTTTCCATCACTTATCGCATCTACATCAAGCTCAGTTGCATTATCTAAAAACTGATCGATTAATACCGGAGATTTATCACTCACATCTACTGCTTCTTGCATATAAAGTCTAAGCTCACTCTCATCATGCACTACACGCATTGCACGACCACCCAAAACATAACTTGGTCTAACAAGCACAGGATAACCTATCTCATTTGCTTTTATAATCGCTTCTTCTACACTTATAGCTGTGCCATTTTTAGGTTGATTTATACCTAGATCTTCAATAAATTTAGCAAATTTCTTTCTATCTTCAGCTAAATCTATTACCCTTGCACTTGTTCCTATAATCTTTGCCCCAAAAGCACTAAGGCGTTTTGCAAATTTAAGCGGAGTTTGACCACCAAAATGCACTATCACTCCATCGGGTTTTTCTCTATCAATAACTGCTCTTAAATGCTCAAAATCAATTGGCTCAAAATACAAAATATCGCTTGTATCATAATCTGTTGAAACCGTTTCTGGGTTACAATTATACATTATAGTTTTTACGCCCATATCTTTTAGAGCAAAAGAAGCATGCACGCAAGCATAATCAAACTCAATGCCTTGTCCTATGCGGTTTGGTCCACCACCTATAATCATCACTTTTTTATCTTTTTTATCTTTACTTTCTTTTACTTGCGTAGCTTCATTTGTATTAATACTTGAGTATAAATACGGGGTCAGTGCTTCAAATTCTCCTGCACAAGTATCTACTTCACTATATTGAGCGATGATTTTGTGTTTAATTCTTGCATAATAAATATCATTTTGGCTTAACTCAAGATTATCTTTTTGATTAATTAAGCTAGCAATTTTTTTATCTGAAAAACCTAAGGTTTTAGCTTTTCTTAATAGTTGCTTATTACTTAAAATATCCATATCTATTTGATTTTCAAATTCCACTATTTCTTTGATTTGGTTTAAAAACCAAGGATCTATTTTGCAAAGCTCAAAAAGCTCTTGTGTGCTAAAACCTTCTCTAAAAGCTTGTGCTATATAAAGCAAGCGTTTTTCATTAGCTTGGCGAATTTTTGCTAAAAGCTCATTTTTATCACATTCTATAGTATCAAACCCACTTAAATTTCTCTCAAGTGAGCAAAGTGCTTTTTGAATGCTTTCTTTAAAAGTTCTCCCTATAGCCATAACCTCACCCACGCTTTTCATAGCAGTGCCAAGCTCTGTGCTTGCATTTGGGAATTTTTCAAAAGTAAAACGAGGAATTTTAGTTACGATATAATCAATTACCGGTTCAAATGAAGCAGGAGTTCCTGTGATATCATTTTTAATCTCATCTAAACTAAATCCAACTGCTAAAAGCGTAGCTACCTTAGCTATAGGATAGCCCGTAGCTTTACTAGCTAGGGCTGAAGATCTTGAAACCCTAGGATTCATTTCAATAACTATCATTCTACCATTAGTTGGATTGATAGCAAATTGCACATTTGATCCACCTGTATCTACTCCAATTTCTCTTAAAATAGCAAAAGAAGCATTACGCATCGCTTGGTATTCTTTATCAGTCAAAGTTAAAGCAGGAGCTATAGTAATAGAATCGCCTGTATGAACCCCCATAGGATCGACATTTTCAATAGAGCAAACGATAATACAATTGTCATTTTTATCTCTAATGACCTCCATTTCGTATTCTTTCCAACCAAGTAAGCTTTCTTCGATTAAAATTTCATGGATAGGGCTTAGCGCTAAAGCAGTATTTGCAAGTTCTGCAAACTCATCCATATTATACACCACGCCACTTCCTGCACCACCTAAGGTAAAAGAAGCTCTAATCATCAAAGGAAAACCAATCTCATCAACAGCTTTTAAAGCTTCTTCATAATTATACGCATACATAGATTTTGGCAAATCCATGCCGATTTTTTTCATACATTCTTTAAAAACTTGTCTGTCTTCGCCTTTTTTAATCGCTTCAGGATTTGCACCTAAAAATTTTACATCTGTAAGCTCGCCACTTTCATAAACTTCCATAGCAACATTCAAAGCAACTTGGCCACCCATAGTAGGTAAAATCGCATCGATTTTTTCTTTTTTGATAATACTTAGAATACTTTCTTTGGTAATTGGTTCTATATAAGTTGCATCAGCAAATTCAGGATCTGTCATAATCGTAGCCGGATTAGAATTGATCAAAACTACTCTATAACCTAGCTCTTTTAAAGTTTTTGCCGCTTGAGTTCCTGAGTAATCAAACTCACAAGCTTGACCTATAATGATAGGCCCACTGCCTATTAATAATATATTTTTTATATCTGTTCTTTTTGGCATGTATTTTCCTAAGCTGAATTTTTAGCCAAATTATAACAAATATAAGTTTTTTAGAAGTTGAATTTAACAAAGAATTTAGCTCTTAAAGAGCTAAATTTTATTGACGCTTACCAAAAGTTATAGCATAAGCTTCATTTCTTACATCAAATAAAGGATCTTGTGGTGGATTAACCCCTTGAGGTACATCCGAAGGAAAATATACATCAAAATTACAATCTTCATCGCTCAAGGCATTAACCTTAAAAGTCCCAACTAGACTTTCTTTGTGCTTACCACTCCATAAAGCCGTTGTTTCATTGGTAATATCATTTTTATTTGCATATACTAAATACATTTTATACTCAACCGGCTTATTAGCTTTTACACGATTTTGGAAATCTTCTTTTAAAAAATCACTACTCGCACTTTTCATTTGTGCTTCATTTAAATATGCCACACCTTCACTTGGAACTAATTTCCATCTTGCTGGTAAATAGTTTTCTCCGTTTGCTTGTTTAAAATAAAAAGTATGAATACTAAAAAATGGAGTATTTGCTACACTTTTACTAATGCCAATTTTATCAGTATATGCAGCAAAATTTCTATAAGAATCAACCTCTTGCATCATCTTGCTTATTTTTTCTTGATCGACTTTACCATTTACAGGAAGTCTCATTTCAAAAAACTGACCGAATTCTTTAGGATTTTTTGCGAAATTTATTTCTGTATTTAGCATAACCATAGTCCAAGAAGCAGAATCTTTAGGATCAGTAATTCTAATAGCCATACCTCTTGTTTTGCTTTTATCATCTTTAAAAGCTCCACCCAAAGAATATCTTACTTGGATTGGCAAACTTTTTTGTGTTAACAAAGGCACATCAACTTCTTTATTAATAGACAAAGCTGGCTCAAAAGTTCCCATAGCACAAAAGCCTTTTGCATGATTAACTTTTGCTTTTGGATTTTTAGGATCAGCATTAAGTTGATAAAAAATATCTGCTATTTTTTGTGCATCATATTCCACTTCATTTGCATAAATAGCACCACTTAAACAGCAAAAAGCTAAACAACTACTGATATATTTTTTCATTTAATCTCCTAAATTTTTAAAATTCGGAGATAATTCTAATATTTAATAGTAAATAATAATTTATATCAACTAAAATAAATAACTTTTTATTAAAAATTTTCTACCATATAAAAATAACTTGGTACTTTCATTTTTACATAAGGTTTAACATATGCATTTTGATAGGCGCCTTCTTCTTCTATTTTAAAAATTTCGCCCACTGGAATTCCTGAAAAGAAAATCTCATCTAAGCCACTTGTATAAACCTTATCACCCATTTTAAGTTCAAGCCATTTAGGAATATATTTAACTAAAACATAATCATTTCTACCATGAGCTATACCTGGCGCTTGTTCCTTACCTATATATACGGAAAAAATACACTCTTCATCACCTTGTAAAAGTCCCAAAGCTCTACCATTTTTTTCTATAACTATGCCTGCTGTATAGCCATTATAAATTAAGCCTTTAATTTTTCCTTTATAATCCACATCAAGCCAAACCTTATGATAATCGCTAATTTGAGCATAAGAAGTTGCCTTAACTAAACTAACATTAGGATAATAAAAACTTGAATTTTTATCACTTAAAATATTGTTTAATTCATTGGCAAAGTTTTTCATATAGATATTGTTTTTTTCAAGTTCAGCATTTCTTTCTCTTAATTTTTTAATTTCTTGAACTTGATTAAAATGCTCATTAAATTTATCTTTTAAAAGATTAATGCTTTGAGAAAACTGATTAACAATAGCAATATTTAAATCTAAAACATTTCGTTTTATTATATCTCCATAATAAAACGAAACAAACACTAAAAAAGATAAAATTAAAACACTAAGAATTTTACTCTTCATTCGTTAGTTGGTGCAATAAAGAAATTTCTTCCAAAGCTTTACCTGTGCCTTTTGCCACTGCTAAAAGTGGCTCATCAGCTACATATACTGGAAGTTTTACAATTTCAGATAAATATTTATCAAGACCGCGTATTAAAGCTCCGCCTCCTGTTAAAACAACACCATTTTCAACAATATCAGCTGCAAGATCAGGCGGCATCATTTCAAGAACGATTTTTAATGCATCAGCAATTTCTTTTAAATGCTCACGCATAGCCTCTCTTACATCTTCACTTGTTAACTCTATTCTATTTAACAATCCTGTTACTTGATCGCGTCCTTTAACTACCATAGAAAGCTCTTTTGGAAGTTGAACTGCTGAACCAATAGCGATTTTAATTTCCTCGCCCGTTCTTTCACCTATGACAAGATTGTATTTTTCTTTTACATAATTTACTATACTAGTATCAAGTTTATCGCCAGCTGTGCGGATAGATTTTGAAATCACAAGACCGCCTAAAGAAGTAACACCAATTTCAGTAGTACCACCGCCAATATCTACCACCAAGCTCCCTTGAGGCTCTCTAATTGGTAAATTTGCACCAATAGCTGCTGCCATAGGTTCTTCTATCAAAAATACTTCTCTAGCACCCGCACTTAACGCACTTTCTCTAACTGCTTTTCTTTCTACTTGGGTTAATCCATAAGGAACTGAAATGATAATTCTAGGTCTTAAAAAAGATTTTCTTCTATGAGTTTTTTCTATAAAATAACGGATCATTTTTTCAGTCATATCAAAATCAGCAATCACACCATCTTTCATAGGACGGATTGCTTCGATATTACCTGGGGTTTTTCCTACCATTTCCTTAGCTTCTTTTCCAACAGCTAAAATTTTAACCCTACCATATCTTTCACGCTCTACTGCAACAACCGAAGGTTCATCAATCACTATACCTTTATCTTTTACCAAAACTAAAGTATTTGCAGTACCTAAGTCAATCCCCATATCGCTTGAAAAAAATCCAATTATTTGATCTAAAATCATTCTCAGCCTTTAACTTTTTTATTTTTTATAAATAAAGGTTTTGCACCTTCTTTGATCACTTCTTTAGTAATTACTATGCTATATCCATTATACTCTGGCAAATCAAACATCAAATCTACCATCATTTCTTCAATAATACTTCTTAAACCTCTAGCACCTGTTTTACGCTCTAGCGAAAGCTTAGCAATCTCTCTTAGCGCTTCATCTTCAAATTTTAATTCCACATTGTCAATAGCAAAAAGTTTTTGATATTGCTTAATAATGGCATTTTTTGGCTCAGTTAAAATACGCACCATGCTTTCTTCATCAAGCTCTTCTAAAGAAGCAAGCACATGCAATCTTCCTATAAGTTCAGGAATAAGCCCAAAATGCACCAAATCATCAGGCTCTAGTCTTTGAAGTAAAGCTTCTTTTTCATCTTTTTTATCATCAGTAAAAAAGCCCATGACATTATCGCCTAATTTTCTTTTAATAATATCACTAATACCATCAAAAGCCCCGCCACACACAAATAAAATATTGGTTGTATCTATTTGTATGAAGTCTTGATTTGGGTGTTTTCTACCGCCTTTTGGTGGGATATTTACCAAAGATCCTTCAATAATTTTGAGTAAGGCTTGTTGCACGCCCTCACCACTTACATCTCTTGTAATGGAGCGATTTTCACCCATTCTTGCGATTTTGTCTATCTCATCGATAAATATAATCCCTTTTTGTGCTCTTTGCACATCTCCATCAGCAGCTTGCAAAAGACGAGTAAGGATATTTTCAACATCTTCTCCCACATAACCTGCTTCAGTTAAAGAAGTCGCATCACAAATTGCGATAGGAACATCTAAAAATCTAGCTAAAGTCTGTGCCAGTAAAGTTTTTCCACTTCCCGTTGGGCCTACTAATAAAATATTTGATTTTGCTAATTCTGTATCATCATCTTCTAAGTCAGATCTAAAAAGCCTTTTGTAGTGATTATACACCCCTACACTAAAGATTTTTTTAGCTCTATCTTGCCCGATAACATATTTATCTAAATATACTTTTAATTCCTTAGGAGTAATATCTTTAAAATTTTCTTTATCAACTTCTTTATTTTTTAATTCTTTTTCCTCTCCAAAGAAAATATTGCAGGCACTTTCGGCACAATACTCACATATAAAGGCATTATTATAATCATTTACTAAAATTCTTCTTTCACTTGTTTCTATTTCATTGCAAAAACTACATCTTTTAACCATGACTTTTTTCCTTATATATAGGAATTCCTCTTTTTGTTTCTAAGATAAAATTACACATTTTTTTCACATTTTCACTAGAAGTATTTTCTAGCAAACTTAAAGCATTATCTTTTAAACTTCCTTGTCTGAATAAAAATTTAAAAGCCTTGCTTAAAATATCCACTTCTTCTTTATCAAAGCGTCTTCTAATGCCTACTAAATTTAAACTTCTAATGCTTGCTCGATTTCCTTCAGCTAAGCAAAATGGCACCACATCTTGAGAAAGTGCACTAGCACCTGCTATCATACACCCCTCACCTACCTTAACAAACTGATGTATTGGAGTAAGTCCACCTACCACAGTATAATCTCCAAGTTCCACATGACCTGCTAAAGTAGCATTATTTGCTAAAATAATATTATCTCCAAGCAAACAATCATGTGCAATATGAGAATAAGCCATTATAAAAGCATTATCGCCTATTCTTGTAAAACCATCACCCTTAGCTGTACCTGAATTTATAGTAACAAATTCTCTAATAACTGCATTTTTTCCTATAATAACACCTGAATTTATCTCATCTTTATAAGATATATCTTGTGGAATATCTCCAACTATGGCATAAGAAAAAACTTTAGAATTTTCACCTATGCTTACATTAGGTAAAATTCTTGCACCTTGTTTGATGATAGTATTTGCACCTATATTGGCATTTTTTCCAACATAAGCATAGGCTTCTACTACAACACTATCTGCTATGATAGCTCCATCTTCTATAACAGCACTTGGATGAATTTTGCTCATCATTTATCTACTATCATAGCTTTAAGTTCAGCTTCTGCAACCAATTGTCCATCAACAAAAGCTTTTCCTTGAAAAATCCACATATTTCCACGATTTTTTACCACACTCATCTCATAATCAAGCCTATCACCTGGACGCACTGGATTTCTAAATTTAGCATTATCAATGCCTGTAAAATATACTACTTTAGTGCTTGGATCCACCTTATCATCCATGCTTTCAAATGCTAAAACCCCTCCAGTTTGTGCCATACCTTCTAAAATTAACACACCCGGGTAAATTGGATGATCTGGAAAATGTCCCATAAAAACATGGTCGCTTATACTAATATTTTTATAACCTCTAACAACTTCTTTATTTTTTAATTCTACGATTTTATCTACAAGTAAAAATGGATACCTATGTGGTAAAATTTTTTGAATTTGCATTACATCTATCATAAATTTAGCCTTAAAATATATTCAAAATTCAGATTTTACAAAAAAAATATTAACAAACTAGTTAAGTTTTATAACTTCACAATCTTTTCTTTACTATCAAAATAAATTTCACTTTTTGCTATAAATTCATAAGCACCTTTGGTGATGTTTTCAACAATAATCACCGGCGAAAGATCATAAGCGCCAAAATGCTTTTGCCTTATTTTGATTTCTTGCTCTATTTTTAAAGGATTTTGTAAAAAATCTTCAAAATTTTTAAATCGCATTTTGCACAAACTATTTAAATAATCAAAACTCCATAAATTAATCTCATCCTTTACGCTTTTATAGCACTTTAAATCCTCTTCTAAAATACTAAATTTAGTGTAAGAATTTTTAAAATGAGAATAAAATAAAACATGAGTTTTTATGGCTTTTTTGTTTTCTTTTATCAAAGCTCTTAGTAAGCGATAATTTAAAAATTTCTCTCTTTGAATTTCAAATTTAACACCCTTTTTTTCTAAATTTTTTACTTGATTGTAAAATTTTATCTTTTCTTCTATGCTTGAAGGTAATATTTGTTTGTTTATAGGACTCATAAGCTCATCTATAAAAGCTTTTTGGCCTTTTTGTTTAGAAAGTGCATAAATACACCCACAATAATTTTGATGATAAAGCATATCTTGCTTAGCTAAGGCAAATTGTCTTTGCGTGCCTCCATTTTTTCTAAAATCAGGTGCCAAAAACTCTATACCAAATTTATCGCATTCTTTTTGTAAAGCTAATTTTAGCTGCTCTAAGTCTTTTTTAGGGGATGTTAAAAGGGTTGTTGTAAGTTTTTTTTCACCAATTTTTTGAGCAAATTCAACACTTTTATGCATTCTAAAATCAAAACAAATTTGACATCTTGCGCCTTTTTCAGGCTCGTCTTCATAACCCTTTACACTCTCAAGCCATTTTTCATACTCATATTCACCTTTATAAAGCTTAACACCCAATTTATCACAACTACGCTTAACATCTAAAAATCTAAGTTCATGCTCACTATAAGGATGAATATTTGGATCATAAAAAAAACCTATAATTTTCTCATCAGGATAAGTTTTGCTTAATTCTTGTATAAAATAATGACTATCCACACTACAGCAAATATGCACTAGCATAATTCTTTTAACACCTTAAAAGCATGATCTTTAGCTTTTACATTTTTATAAATTTTTGAGATTTTTCCATTTTCATCAATCACAAAAGTAGATCTTATAAGCCCCTCATACTCTTTACCATAATTTTTCTTTAAACCCCAAGCACCATAAAGTTTGCAAATTTCTTTTTCACTATCGCTTAATAAAGTGTGTTTTAAATCATATTTTTTTATGAAATTTTCATGCGATTTAACACTATCTGGACTAATACCTACAATCACAGCATTTTGCTCTAAAAAATCCTCATAACTTTGACTAAATTCACAAGCTTGTGTGGTACAACCTGGGGTGTTATCTTTTGGATAAAAATACAAAATAATTTTTTTACCCAAGAAATCACTTAAAGAAATTTTAACTCCATCTTGATTTAAAAGTTCAAACACAGGAGCTTTATCACCAATTTGCAATTCTTTCATTTTTTATCTTTCAATCTTAATTTTTCTACACTTTCGCCACCAAAAGCAATATTATATGGCTCAATATCTTCTAACATGATCACTATATTTTGCTTTGGCTTGTTGTATTTTGTATGTAAAAGTTCTGTAATATCTGCTATTAACTCTTCTTTTTGTGTTTTGCTAAATTCTGGTTTAGCTAATTTGATATTTATAATTGGCATGATTTTTCCTTGTTTTAAATATAATAATTTTACTATATTCTAGTAATTATTAGTATATTTTTGATAAAATTAGTTTTATTTTCAACAAAAAGGCTTAGTTATGATTAGGGCAAAAAAAATTTGGATGGATGGAAAAATCATTGATTTTGATGATGCAAAAATTCATGTTTTAACACATTCATTACATTATGCAAATGCAGTTTTTGAAGGAACAAGAGCTTATAAAACACAAAATGGTTTAGCAATTTTTAGATTAAAAGAACACACCAAAAGACTTTTAGAGTCTGCAAAAATTACTTTAATTAATTCTCCTTTTTCTCAAGAAGAACTTGAAAATGCACAAGTTGAACTTTTAAGAGCAAATGATTTTCAAAATAACACCTATTTGCGACCATTAATCTTTTTAGGTGATGGTACTATGGGAGTTTATCATGCTAAAGCTCCTGTTAGGGTAGCTATTGCTGCTTGGGAATGGGGTGCTTATTTAGGTGAAGAAGGCTTAGAAAAAGGTATTAAGGTTAAAATTTCTTCTTTTGCTAGAAATAGTGTAAAATCTAGCTTAGGTAAAGCAAAAGCAAGTGCAAATTATTTAAATTCTCAAATGGCTAAATATGAAGCTATAGAAGCAGGATATGAGGAAGCCTTAATGCTCGATGAAGAAGGTTTTGTAGCAGAAGGAACAGGTGAGTGTTTTTTTATGATTAAAGATAATAAGCTAATCACACCGCCAAATGATTTTTCATTAAAAAGTATCACTCAAGATACTGTTTTAAAAATTGCACATGATTTGGGCATAAGTGTAGTGCGTCAAAGAATTTCAAGAGATGAAGTTTATGTAGCTGATGAAGCATTTTTCACAGGAACTGCAGCAGAAATAACTCCGATAAATAATATTGATGCAAGAATTATAGGAGATGGAAAAAGAGGTGAGCTAACGACAAAGCTTCAAAATGCGTATTTTGATATAGTTTATGGACGCAATGAAAAATACGCTTCTATGCTAACTTATATTTAACAAAGGAACTAAATGCCAGCTGATTTGAATGATTATTTTAATAAAAAAAACAATCAAAACAACAATAAGCAAAATTTAAACTTCAAAACACCAGAATTTAATTTCAAAGGTTTTGGGAAATTTTCCCCATTAATTTATAGTGCAATTGCGATTATTTTAGTTTTTGCACTTTTTAAACCTTTTGCAATAGTAAATTCAGGGGAAATGGGGATCAAATCCACTACAGGTAAATACAGCCCTACCCCACTTGAACCAGGACTTCATTTTTTTATGCCTATACTGCAAAAAATCACTATCGTAGATACTAGAGTAAGACAAATCAACTATGCTTCAATCGAAGGAATAAATGAAAATTTACAAATAGGATCAGGCGTTGTTAATAAAAATAGTATTTCAGTGCTTGATTCAAGAGGCTTGCCTGTATCTATTGATGTAACCGTTCAATACAGATTAAATCCTTTACAAGTTCCTCAAACTATCGCAACATGGGGGCTTAATTGGGAAAATAAAATCATAGATCCAGTAGTAAGAGATGTTGTAAGAAATGTTGTAGGTCAATACACTGCAGAAGAGCTTCCAACAAATCGTAATACTATAGCGGTGCAAATTGATCAGGGCATTAGAAAAACTATTGAAAGCCAACCAAATGAGCCAGCAGAGCTTCAAGCAGTTCAGCTTAGAGAAATTATCTTACCTATAAAAGTAAAAGAACAAATCGAAAGAGTACAAATTGCTAAACAAGAAGCTGAAAGAACTAAATATGAAGTTGAAAGAGCTAACCAAGAAGCACTTAAAAAAGCGGCTTTAGCTGAAGGGGAGGCAAATGCAACTATTATTAGTGCTAAAGGTAGAGCAAGTGCCGTAAAAATTGAAGCTGATGCGCAAGCATATTCAAATAGAGAAATAGCAAAAAGTTTAAATAATCCTTTACTTGATTTAAAACAAATTGAAACCCAAAAGCAATTTAATGAAGCACTTAAAGTCAATAAAGATGCTAAAATTTTCTTAACACCAGGCGGAGCTGTGCCAAATATTTGGGTTGATAGCAAAGATAATAAAAGAACAAGTTCAGTAGCAAATTAAAAAATAAAGAAGTGATGATGAATGTTCAACATATCCGAGAGCAAATGATCTTTTATACAGCTCATTTGCACTTGATTGATTTTTTGTTAATGGCTTTAGTTGTATTCTTTTTCATTATCACTTTATTTATTGCTTTGATTGTTAGAAACAAACCTACTTTTGCTTTTATTATAATTTTTTTAGGAATTTTATGTTCACTTAGTATTGCGTATTTGGGATATTTTTTAATTGATACTAAAGTTAGATCCAGAATAGCTAGCTTAGATAATGCTCAATTTTTTGTATATGATAATTCTTTAAGTGTTGATTATAGCTTGACAAATACTTCTAAAAAAAGTTTTAAATTTTGCAAAATAAAAGTAGAAGTATTTAGAAAAAGCGATGAAAATAATACTTTTAAAAATTTAATGCATTTATTAAAACCATTAAGAAGTAAATCTACCACTATCGAAAAAACAATAAGTCCCAACCAAACTATTAATCTAAAAACCAAATTTTCCGATTTTAATGAAGGTCAAGATTTTGACATTAAGATTAATTCAAAGTGTTTTTAATGGGATATTTTACTTTTTTTCATATTCTTATCATTTTTATTATGCTAGCTTCAACATTCCTTACTTGGATTTTATTCTATTTAAAAATACAAAACAAAAAATATATAATAATTTTTTGCATAATAAGTTTTATATTAGCCTCAATCTTAACTATTTCTTTACTATTAACTATAGATCAATACACAAAAAAAGCTAGTTTGAGTAATTTTTCAACCTACAGACGCTTAGCTACAGAAAGTATTATTATAAAAGGTAGAGTAACCAACGATACTAATTTTAAAATTTCAGAATGCTTTTTAGAACTTAGAATTATTGATAATAATAAAAAGCATGAAATCAGTGGAGAAATTTTTAATCAACAAAATTTTGATAGCATAAAAAAAGCAAATCAACAACAAAGAGATGTTTCGTATAATATTAACATTGCAAATCAATTATCAGGTCATACCTACAAAGACTTTTCTTTTGAAGTGGGATTGCCACCTCATTTTCAAAGTTATAAAATTTTTAAACAATTAAAATGCAGATAAGGATTATTTAATAAAATAATCCCCATCAAAACTAATCAAAGAATATTTTCTTTCATTGCCTATGCTTGAAACTAGCTCATTAATATCTAAAAAAGTCAAACTATCTGCACCTGTATATTCTCTAACCTCTTCAATACTCTTATTAGCTGAAATTAACTCTTCAAAAGTTGGAGTGTCTATACCATAAATATCAGGAAATTTGATTTCTGGACAAGCTATAGCCAAATGAATTTTTCTAGCACCTGCTTGTCTTAAAAGTGTGATGATTTTTTTAGAAGTTGTTCCTCTTACTACACTATCATCAATCACCACTATATCTTTGCCTTCTAAAACTTTCTTCATAGGATTTAATTTCAGTTTTACTTTTAAATTTCTCATTTCTTGAGTTGGTTCTATGAAAGTTCTTCCAACATAGTGATTTCTAACTATGGCCATTTCAAGTGGAATTTTTAAATATTGCGCAAAACCTATAGCAGCACTTACTCCACTATCAGGAACAGGCACTACAAAATCTACTTTTTCTTTAAATTTTTTAGCCAAGGCTTCACCCATTTTTTTACGCACTTCATATACACTTTTACCTTCTATAATACTATCAGGTCTAGCAAAATAAATATATTCAAATGCACAAATTCTTGGATCTGTTTTATCAAAAACTTGAATGCTTTCAAACTCATCACTACCTTGAGTAAAAACTAGCATTTCACCGGGCTTTATATCGCGGATAAATTCAGCTTCTATCAAATCAAAAGCACAAGTTTCACTCGCTACAATATATCCACCATCTTTTAATTTTCCCAAAGATAAAGGTCTAACCCCATAAGGATCTCTTACCACAAAAAGTTGATTTTTACTAGCCAACATAAAGCAATATGCACCCTTGCTTTGCATTAGACTTTCTATAAACCTATCTTTTAAAGTTTCTTTTTTGCTTTTTGCTATTAAATGTACAACATTTTCTGTGTCCATATTAGAATGAAAAATAGCCCCATTGTCAATTAACTCTTTTCTAACTTCTTCTTTATTAATCAAATTTCCATTATGCACTAAAGAAATATCACCCAAAGAACAAGTAGCTGCGACAGGCTGTGCATCATGCAAAGAAGAATTTCCAGCGGTAGAATAACGATTATGGCCTACAGCTATACTACCTTTTAAATCTGCTAAAATTTGAGTATTAAAAATTTGTCCTACTTCACCTTTAGCTTTATGAGTTTTGATATTTAAACCATCACTTACACTAATTCCACTTGCTTCTTGGCCACGATGTTGCATAGCAAATAAAGCATAATAAGCCACCGTGCTTGCATTTTTTGAATTAATTACTCCAACTACCGCACACATTTAAATTCCTAAACAATCGTCTATATCATATAAGCCATTTTCTTGAGAAACTAGCCATTTAGCACATCTAATAGCCCCCATAGCAAAAGTAGCTCTTGAAGTAGCACTATGATTTAATTCTATAAATTCACCATCATTATAAAATCCAACTCTATGAGAACCCACTATATCACCACCTCTTAAGCTCATCACTGCGATTTCATCTTTACTTCTTTGACCAATAATCCCATCTCTACCACTTACTCTAACCTTTTCCAAATCTAAATTCCTAGCCTTAGCGACATTTTGTGCTAAAGTCATAGCTGTACCACTTGGAGCGTCTTTTTTCTTATTGTGGTGCATTTCAAGTATTTCTATATCAAAATCCCTTAAAGCTTCACTTGCTAAACATGAAAGTTTTTTTAAAATAGCTACACCCAAAGACATATTGGTAGCATAAAGAATTGGCATAGTAATGCTTGCACTTTGCATTAACTCATTTTGCTTAGCATCTAATCCTGTAGTACCTATCACTAAAGGTTTAGGATTGCTTCTTGCGTATAACAACAAATCCTCGCAACCTTTCGGGGAAGAAAAATCAATTATTACATCACATTTGTTAAAAAATTCTTCATAGCTTGATCCTTGATAAAAAAATGCACTTGCTTTAGCATCTTTTTGATCTTGTAAACAATTTTCAATTTGTTTACCCATGCGACCATTGCTCCCATGAATTCCTATACATATCATAAATTTATCCTTTATATTTGTAGTGAGAAATTGTATCACTAAGTTAATTAATACAATATTACATACCATGAGCAAAAGTTTCCAAAAAGTTTCCAAAAAACTTTAAATTTATAACACATTTTTAAAAGGAGTTTTATGAAAAGAAGAACATTTTTGAAAGGCTCAGCTTTGGGTTCTATGGTAGCATTTTTTGCTAGCTCAAATTTAAATGCGAGTTTATTAAAAGATAAAGATTTGCTAAATTTTAAAGAAATACCTGCTAGCACAGAAGATAAAGTTATCGTACCAGATGGCTACAAAGCAGATATTTTAATCTCATGGGGCGATCCTCTTTTTAGCAAAGCATCTATTTATGATGAAGAAAAAAATATCGATAAAAAAGCTGTGGAAAATGCTAAATTAACTTTTGGGGACAATAACGATGGTATGAGTTTTTTTCCTCTTTCAAAAGATAGGGCTATACTAGCTATTAATAATGAATATATAAATCCTGAAATTATGTTTAAACATCAAGGTAAAAATCTTAGCTTAGATGATATTTTATATGAACAAGCAAATTTAGGGGTGAGTATTTTTGAAATAAAAAAAGAAAAAGATCAATGGTCTGTGGTGCTTGATTCTAAATACAACCGCAGAATCGATGCAAATACAAAAATGAGCGTTAGTGGTCCAGCAAAACAACAAGTACTTCAAAATGAAAATTTTATATATGGAACTTTAAATAATTGTGCCAATGGAAAAACACCTTGGGGGACTTATCTTACTTGCGAAGAAAATATAAATGATTTTTTTGGAAGTTTAGATGAAAAAATTAAATTTTCAAAAGAGCAACTTAGATTTGGATTTAAAGCTCAAAGTCAATATGGGTGGGAAAAATTTGATGAAAGATTTGATTTAAGTAAAAATCCAAACGAGGCAAATAAATTTGGATGGATTGTGGAAATTGATCCATTTGATCCAAACAGCATACCTATAAAAAGAACAGCTCTTGGAAGATTTAAACACGAAAATGCAGAATTAATTGTAGAAGATGATGGAACCGTTGTAATTTATATGGGAGATGATGAAGTCAATGAATTTATTTATAAATTTATAAGCAAACATAAATATAAAAAAGGTCTAGATACTAGCAAAATTTTAGATGAAGGAACCTTATATGTAGCACAATTTAATGGAAAAATAGGAGATTTTAGAGGGAGTGGAAAATGGATTGAGTTAGAATATGGTAAAAATAACCTTAATAAAGAAAATGGTTTTAACTCTCAAGCAGATGTGTTAATCAATGCTAGAATTGCTGGAACTATTGTAAATGCAACTCCTATGGATAGATGTGAATGGATAGCAAGCCATAAAGAAAGTGGCTCAAAAGAAGTATTTGCTACCTTAACAAACAATAAAAAAAATAACAACCCAAATCCAGCAAACCCAAGAACAAAAAATATTTACGGACAAATAATTAAATGGGAGCATAAAAATTCTCATAAAGATGATGAATTTACTTGGGAAATTTTTGCACTTGCAGGAAACCCTGATAATCAAACAAGTTTAAATAAAGGCTCAAACAACATTACAAGTAATAATAAATTTAATTCCCCAGACGGATTAAGTTTTGATAGAGATGGTCGCCTTTGGATACAAACTGATGGAAACTATTCTAATCAAGAAGAATTTGAAGGCATGGGAAATAATTGTATGTTAGCAGCTAATCCAAAAACAGGGGAAATAAAAAGATTTTTAACAGGACCAATAGCTTGCGAAATAACAGGAATTGCTTTTAGTCAAGATTATAAAACTATGTTTGTTGGAATTCAACATCCAGGAGAGAAATTAAAAGGCAGTCAATTTCCTTATGGCAAAACACCAAGATCAAGTATAATAGCAATAAGTAAAATTGATGGCGGAGTTATTGGAAGTTAATCAATTTACACTAGAAATTCTAGTGTAAATTTTCAATATAAGCTAAAGCGCTAAGCGCTGCAACCGCTCCATCACCTGCTGCACATATTACTTGTTTTGGAGCATCTTTTCTTAAATCACCTGCTGCAAATAACCCTGCTATGTTAGTTTGCATTTTAAGATCAACACTAACTTGACCACCTTCTTCCATAGCACATAAAAATTCACCATTGTCTTGTTTTAAGATTTCATTTCTTACATTTAATCCAACAAAGGTAAAGATTCCAGGCACATCAAGCTCTCTTTTAGAACCATCATTAAATGCTATTTTAATTTTATTAACACCCATATTATCACCGCAAACCTCATCAACAACCGCATTTGTGATTAATTCTATTTTGTCATTATTTTTTACTTTTTCAACTGTTGAAGGTGCTGCTCTAAACTCATCTCTTCTGTGGATTAAATACACTTTTGAACAAATATTAGCTAGATACAAAGCTTCTTCTAAAGCAGTATCTCCCCCACCTAAAACAGCCACTTCTTTATTTTTATAAAAAAAGCCATCGCAAGTCGCACAAGTACTCACACCTTTACCAAAAAATTCATCCTCGCCTTTAAAACCAGCACGACGCGGAGTAGAGCCTGTGCAAACAATAACTGCTTTTGCTTGTTCGTTTTTACCGCCTTCCAATTTTATATTAAAACTTCCATCAGAATTTTTACTAATTTGCTCAACACCTACCATCTCATGTTTTAAACCAAAACGCATACATTGTTCATTCCAAGGAGCCATAAAAGAAATTCCATCTAAAACTTGAGCAACTCCAGGATAATTTTCTATCTCTGAACTCGAAGTAATCTGCCCACCAGGCATACCTTTTTCAAACATTACAACATTTTTTAATCCACCTCTTGTAGCATATAAACCTGCGCTCAAACCTGCAGGTCCACCACCTATAATAGCTAAATCTAACATGATATTTTCCTTATAGTTTTATTTATAAGTATTATACAAATTTTTCTTTAATTATAAATAATAAAAATTATTAAATAGTAAAAAATATGAAGAAAAGCCACAAAAAGTGGCTTAAGATTATAAAAGTGAGTTTAGTTTATCTGCTAAAGCTTGTTTTGATTGAGCACCAACTAGTTGATCAACCACTTCACCATCTTTAAAGAAAATGATAGTTGGGATAGATCTTACACCAAATTGTGCAGCCAAATCACCTTGCTCATCTGTATTTACTTTACAAATTTTAGCTTTACCATCAAAATCATTTGCAAGCTCATCAATTACCGGCGCAAGCATTCTGCAAGGTCCGCACCATGGAGCCCAAAAATCTACTAAAGCTACACCTTCTTTTGCTTGTGCAAAATTTTCTGTAGTTAAATCAATATATTTTCCCATTTTTTCTCCTTTGTTTTTTCAAATTCTATTAAAATAGAATAAACATTCCCTTAATAACTAATGTTCTCTAAAAGTTTTATATCATCTTTATATACGCAAAGTAAATCTAGTTGATAATTTTCATCATTTTTATGTTTCATAAAGTAATATTCTATAGTCTTAATAATTTTATTATATTTTTTATTATCCAATCTATATTCTACCTCATAATCACCTTGCGTGCTTTTAACTTCAATAAAATGTAAAATTTTATCTTTTTTAGCAATAATATCAATTTCTCCAAATTTAGAATGAAAATTTCTTTTTAAAATTTCAAATCCTTGTATTTTTAAAAATTCACACGCTAGCTCTTCTCCTTTTTTACCAAAAAGATATTCAAATAATGCCATTACTCTTCTATTCTCATCATAAAAACATCATCTTTTACAAATTCTTGTCCTCTAAGCTTTTGAGTTAAAATTTGTATATTTTTTTCATAAGTTTGATGAGTGATGAAAAATAAAGTGCTATAATCTTGCTTTTCTTTTTTAGGCTTTTGCAAGAAAGTATCGATTGAAATTTGATGTTCACTCATTAATTGTGTGATTTTTGATAAAACTCCTATTTTATCTAATACCTTTAATCTTAAATAATATCTTGTATAAATTTCATCTTTACTTAAAAGTTTATAAGAAGTATCATTTAAATACCCAAAAATAGCACTATTTTTTTCTTTTCTTGCTATATCGATTAAATCAGCTATAACAGCACTTGCAGTTGCCCTGCCACCTGCTCCTGGGCCATAATATAAACTTTCACCCAATACATCTCCATCAATACTAATAGCATTCATTACCCCATCAACTTTTGCTAGTATTTTATCTTTGCTAAGCATGGTAGGATGAACTCTTAATTCTATTTTTTCATCTTTAATCTTAGCAATACCCAAGTGTTTTATGGTATATTCAAATTCTTTTGCAAAATAAATATCCTCATTACTTACTTTGCTAATACCCTCAATCAAAATATCTTCAGGTTTTACTCTTAATCCATAGGCAATATTTGCTAAAATCAAAAGTTTATGCGCTGCATCAAAACCCTCTATATCAAAAGTGGGGTTAGCTTCAGCATATCCTAAATCTTGTGCTTTTTTTAACACCTCTTGGAATTTGGTATTATCTTCGGTCATTTTACTTAAAATATAATTGCTTGTGCCATTTAAAATGCCTTTAATAGAAACAATATTATTAGCACTCAAGCCCTCTTTTAAAATTTTAATAATAGGAATTCCACCCGCCACACTCGCCTCATAACCAAAAGCTGTATCTTGTGCTAATTTTTCAAGCTCATAACGATGATAAGCAAGCAAAGCTTTATTAGCAGTTACCACTGCTTTTTTTCTTTTTAAAATTTTTGAAATTATCTCAAAGGGTAAATCAATACCACCCATTAACTCCACAAATACATCAATATCTTCACGCTCTAAAACCTCATCAATATCATTTACCACAGGAATTAATGCATTTGGTTTTGGATTTCTTGCCAAAGCAATTACTGGAATAATTTCTTCATCACATCTTGCTTTGATTAAATCTTGATTTTTTAGCAAAGTTTCTACAACAGCACTTCCTACCGTACCATATCCCAAAATTGCGATTTTCATTTTATTCCCTTAAATATTTTTTTATATTTCTTGCTGCTTGACGAATGCGATTTTCATTTTCTATTAAAGCTATTCTAACATACTCATTACCCGCTTCACCAAAACCAACTCCAGGACTTACCGCTACATTTGCTTTTTGCAAAAGCTGTTTAGAAAATTCCATACTTCCAAGGTGAGCTTTACTTTGAGGGAGTTTTGCCCAAACAAACATACTTGCATTTGGTTTTTTCAGCTCCCACCCTGCCTGAAAAAATGAATCAAGCAAGACTTCTAATCTTTTTGCATAAGTTGCCTTAATCTCTTCAACACAAGTTTGATCTCCATCTAAAGCTATAGTAGCAGCAACTTGTATAGGAGTATACATACCATAATCAAACCAAGACTTGATTTTTTTCAAAGCCGCAATTAAGCGTTTATTACCCACTACAAAACCTACACGCCAACCTGCCATATTGTAAGACTTTGAAAGTGTATAAGTTTCTACCGCTACATCTTTAGCACCTTCTACTTCAAAAATAGAAGGGGTTTTATAAGAACCAAAAGTCAAATCTGCATAAGCAATATCAGAAATAATATAAAATCTTTCTTTTTTTGCCATTGCAACTAATCTCTCATAAAAACTTCTTTCCACAGTGACTGTTGTAGGATTGTGCGGAAAATTTACTACTACATATTTTGGACGCGGAATACTTTCATGTAGTGTTTTTTGTAAATTTTCAAAAAAAGTATTTTCATTTAATTCATAATTTTCATTAAAATCAAAATTCATAGTTGCTACATTACCACCTGCTATGATAAAAGCTTGAGTGTGTATAGGATAAGCGGGTGTAGGTACAATAGCTACATCTCCTGGGTTAATAACAGCTCTTGCTAAATTTACAAAGCCTTCTTTAGAGCCCATCGTTGCAACTACTTCACTTTCAGGATCTAAATCAACATCGTATTTTCTTTTATACCAATTACAAATTGCAAGTCTTAGTTTATAAATTCCACTCGAAGCAGAATAACCAGAAGTTTTTTCTTTATTTGCACTTTCACAAAGTTTATCTATAATGTGTTGAGGAGTTTTACCATCAGGATTTCCCATAGAAAAATCTATTATATCCTCCCCTGCTCTTCTTGCTGCCATTTTAATCGCATTAACTTCAGCAAAAACATAATTTGGAAGTCTTTCTATGGTATTAAAATGAATTTCTTCAAACATTTTCCATCCTTTTTAGCGTCTTAAGTAAATTTTTAAACCCCTTTTTATGTTATCAAGGCTAAACATATCGCCAATGATAGCATATTTTGCACCCAATGGTATATTTACATTTACTTCATTTTGTTTGTGTGTGTTTTCTATACCTTGAATAAAATTTAAATTTTTATCTAAAAATTGAATTTTACAAAACCAAGAATCAAGATTGTGCGCGCTAAGCTCTATGCTTTTTGCTCCTTGTAAATCAACAATATATTCCCTTAAAGGCTTATTTAATTGAGTGATGGTATTTAGTGGAATTTGAGTATTAACTTTAGGTTTTGCTTTTGAAAAATCTAGCTCATACTCATAATTTAATTCTGAAATTTTAGAAATATCTTTAATAAAAACAGAGCTTGATAACAAGGCTTTATAGAAAACTCCTGGATCAAGCATATATTGAGAATCTACAGCTAACTTATAGGTGATATAATTTTCCCTTAAAGTTAATTCAGTTGGTATAAAATACACATAGCCTAATTCATTTAAAGTATCATTAATAGTTTTAAAAAATAAAACAGAATCAGCTTGAGCTTTAAAACTAAAAGTTAGAGTTTTTGGCTCATTTAATATAAAATTTGCCAAAGAATTAGTTTTTAAAATTTGAGAAATAGTGTAAATATCTACATTTCCGCGTTCATCTTTATAATCATTCCTTGCAAACAAGAGCTCTAATTTCGCATCTTTAGAATTATCATTAACAATATGTTTTGCAACTTCTAAAGCACTTAGTGCAAAAGCGTTAAGAGTAAAAAAAATGGAAAATATTAAAATTCTTACCATAATTTTCCTCTATTTTCTTTGATAAATTCAGCTTTTGTAATTTGTTTGATTTTACCATCTTTAATCATTAAAAATTTAGACACACCGTTTTTAAACTCTAAAGTATTATTATTTTCATCGTTTAAGCTAAAAGCAGCGTGGCCTGTGGTAATTAACATATCTTTATCCAAAGGTAAAACATAATCATTTTTAATAGTTAAAGAGCTCTTTCTAAAAGTTTTTAAATCCACTATACCAAGCCAAAGCTCTGCACTTGGTTTTATAATGCTTTCATTGAGTAAAATGATATTTTCTTCAGGCATATTTGAGCTAGCATTATCTTCTAATGTTTTTTCTGTATTATTGTTCTCGCTTATTGGTTCTAAAATAGTCGCGTTTGTTTCATTATTTTCCATAGCATCATCAGCAAAAAAATTAAGAACTGGTGTTTCATTTTCATCAACTTTTTCTTCTAAAACAACCTGCTCTTGATTTAATACATTGGTAGTATTTTCATCTAAAGTAGAACTTTGAAAAAATCTTGAAACACCCCAGGCCAAAGCTACTATCAAAAGTACTACTACTATAATCACAATATACCATACACTTGAGCTTTCTTTGGTATATGAGTTCATTCTAGGTGAAATATGCACATGATTTTTTTTCTCAATACCATTTTCTTCTAAATAGACATGATATTCTTCTAAAAAATTAGAAAAGTCAAGCTCATACTCTCTTTGTAAAATTTTAATAAAGCCATTTACATTAAAGCGAGATAAAGACTTAAAATCTTTCTTAATGATATATTCAAGACAAGCTATTTCTATTTGTGTTCTTTTTTGAACTTCTAACAAATTTAAATCTTCTAATTTTTTCCAACTATCCATTTTTCATCCTATCGCAAAGTATTGCAAATGCTGCACTAACATTTAAACTATCAAAATCATTGTGCATTTTTATACCTACGCACTCATCGCATTTTTTAAGTACCTTTGGCGCTATACCAAAACCTTCACTTCCCATAATCAAAACTTTTTTATCTTTGGCCTTGATAGTATGTATATCACTACCTCCGCTTGCACTAGCATAGATATAAAAACCTTTTTGTTTTAACTCATTTATCATGCTTAAAATATCATCATTTAAGACTATTTTCATATCTAAAGCTGCTCCACTACTTGCACGAATAACTCCATCCATAGCCACGCTTTTAGCTACCAAAATAACCCCATCAGCACCTAAAGCATAAGCACTACGCACGATAGCACCTATATTTCCAACATCGCTAATATTATATAAAATAACTATAAAATCTTTTTCTTTTAAACTCTCAAAAGAGCTAAATTCAAATTCATCAATTTCCATTAAAAAACCTTGATGATTTCCACCTCTTGCCAAACTTTGTGCGGCTTTAAAATCGAGTTTTTTAATTTTTTTTGATGCCCTTGTTATTTTTGTAAAATCAGCTTTTTCACATTCTTTCGCTAAATAAATTTCTTTAATTTTTTCTTCATGCTTTTCTAAGATATAAAAAAACACTTGCTTACCATAAACTATCATTTTTAAATAATAACCAAATTCAACTTAAAAGCAGTTTTTGATAATTTTCTTTTGGAGATTTTGCATTGATTTTCGAAAGAAGTTTTGCCTTTGCCTTTAAAGATAAATCAAGCTCATAAACATCTTGCTCACACAAGGTATTTTGATGAAATTGCTTTTCTTTAGCATTTACCACTGCACACCATTCACCGCGTAAATCCATTGTTTTTAATTTTTCCAAAACCTCTAAAGCTTCTGCTCTAAATTTAGTTTCAAATTTCTTTGTTGCTTCTTTTATGATAAAAATTTCTCTTAAAGGATCAATTTTACTAATTTCTTCTACTAAATTAAGTATTCTAGTGGGTGCTTCATAAACTATACTAGGATAAGGATTAAGCATTAAATTTTCAATATCTTTTTGTCTTTGAGGATTTTTATTGGCCAAAAAACCCATAAAAATAAATTCTTTTTTACAAAATGCACTTGAAACCAATGCAAGCAAAGCAGCATTTGATCCTGTTAAGACTTCATAGTCAATATTGTTTTTAATAGCATATTCGATTAAAAATTGCCCCGGATCGCTAATACCTGGCATACCTGCATCACTTAAATATGCAATATCTTGTTTAAAAAAATCCTCATCTATTTTTGCTAAAAAATCTTTTTCATTATGAGTATGTAAAGCTATATATTTATCAGGCTTTATTTCTAAATTAAATTTTTCATTAAGAAGATGAATTAAAGATTTGCAAACTCTTGTATCTTCACATAAAAAGAGCTTGCATTTTTGTAAAATTTCTAAAGAATGAAAAGAAATATCGTTTAAATTTCCTATGGGCGTAGGAATAAAATATAACATTATTGCATTGCGTATTTTTTCTTAAATTTCTCTACACGACCCGCAGCATCTACGATTTTTTCACTACCTGTAAAGAATGGGTGGCAGCTTGAACAAATATCAACTTTAATTTCTGATTTATTTGACTTAGTAGTAAAAGAATTTCCACAAGCACAACTAACTTTACACTCTACATATTCTGGGTGAATTTCTTTCTTCATTGTTTATCCTTTTTCAAAACATTAAGGCGTAATTATATAGATTTTTATATAAAAAATAGCTAAATTTAAGCATGCTTTTAAATTATAAATTTTGAAGCAACCCCTATAAGTGCTGTTTGTGCTTTAAGTATATAGTTGGCTTGTAATTTTGCTCTTTTTATATTTATTTCTCTTTCTTTTTGCGAAAATCCGCCTTCAGCCCCAACCAAAAATACATATCTATCGGGATCAAAATTCATCAAATCTTTACCTTCAAAATCTATCAAAACAATATTTTCATAAGCTTGCTGAAATTTTTTAAAGTCATCAAAACTTTCAAGTTCCATTAAAGAAGCACGACCGCATTGCTGGGATGATTCTATAAGAATTTTTTCCATTCTTTTAAAATCTAATTTAAAATTTTTTTGCGAGTATTCCATATACACAAAAGAAAGTTTTGCTACTCCAAGTTCATTTAAAAAAGGTAAAGTTTTTTCTATAACCTTTGGATCAATCACCGCCAAAGCTAAATGTATATATGTTTTTAATTCTTGTTTTTCTTCTTTTTTGTCAAGTAAATTTAATACGCAAGAGCGTCTAGAAAGCTCTATGCATTCATAAGTGTAAGTATAAAAATCTTTCAAATTCTTTAATATAATTTTATCACTCACTTTAATTCTTCGAGCCTTTAAGTGCAAAAAGGCTTCATTTTCTAGCTCTAAACTTGCAGTACCACTTTGTGGGTGATATAAAAATTGCATTAAAAATAAAACCTCTTAAGTAAATAAGGTACAAAAAGTAAGAATATACCTAAACACAAAATAAAAAAACTTAAAAATCTAAATTTAGCATAGCGTTTAAACAATCTTGCTTTTTTAAATAAAACAAATTGATAAATAGCCAAAGCAAAAATCAAAATCCAACAAAACCACATAGAAAGCACATAGAAATTAAATTCAAAATGCTTTAAAGCCCATAACAAACTTCCAGTAAAAAGTGTAATTGCTAAAAACAAATAATAAATTGGCAAAAATAGACGAATTCTTTTTATAAAGATAAATTCTTGTGAGAAGTTACTTTGAGTCAAATACAAATAAAACAACATTAAAAAACCATTTGTATATAAACTATACACATGCAATGCTAAAAAAAATTCATAACTTTGATCCATTATTGTCCTTGTGTATTATTTTCATCTTGTATATCATCATCAACAGGTATAGGAAGTGTTTCATCATCTATAATGACATTAGAATCACTTTGTTCAATCTGAACTTGCTCGGTTTGTATTTCTTTTTTTATATTTTTATTCTCTTGATTTGAACAAGCCATAAAAAGCAATATTGGCACAATCAATAAAATCTTTTTCATTACACCTCCTTTTGATTGATAAAAACAAAATTTACATCTTGAAGTTTTTCAAAAAAATCTTTGTCTTTCCATTCATCTCTTATAGCTTGTGAAAAGTCAATATCTGCCAAATCAATCTTTGGTAAAAATTCACTATAAGCATCTTCTCTAAAACCTTGTGCATAACCTGTTCTTGTTTCATGCACAATAATGCTTTTTAAACTAACACCTTGCTCACCATTGACCATCTTAGTCTTTAAAAGCAAAGTATCAATCAGTACAAAAAATATGCGTACAAAATTTTCCGCACTTACATTCACAGGTAAACTCACCCATCTTTGCGAGTGCTTTTTCATATCTTCTAAATAAGCTTTATCATCATCTTTAAAAAGCGTAATAGCATGATCAAAACTATCAATAATTTGTTTTATCTCATCTTTTAACAAACCAAAATCATACACCATTCCAGCATTATCAAGGTATTTACTCTCAAGTAAAATTTCTACCTTATAAGAGTGGCCATGTATGCTTGTTTTACATCGCTTGGAGCTACAAAATCTAACAATATGAGCATTTTCAAATTCAAATATTTTTCTAATAATCATACGCCTTCTTTATCTCCCCAAATTCTAATATGCAATCTATCGGAGTAATTATATCCATTTTTTATACAAAATTCAGCAACACTTAAGGCGTTTTTGGAAATTTCTTCTTCATTTGACCCCATAGGCATACAAAAAACATCATTTTTACAAACTTGTAAAATTTCATTGATTTCTTTTAAGGCTTTATTTTCTTGTAAAAAATCCTTATCCAAAACAAATTTATAAAAACTTTCCTTAGCATAATTTTTAAAAGCTTTCAAAGCTTTTTCATTAATTCTTTTTTCTTTTTTTACACCACTATTGCTAAGCTTTACTCCTAAAGCAAAATAACATTTTTTATACAAAGGATATTTTTCAAAATCAATTTCAATACTTGCATTTGTTTCAAAATGCACCATAAAATCATTTTCTAAAAGTAAATTAATAAAACACAAAAAATCTTTATTTTGATAATTTAACAAAGGCTCACCACCCGTAATTACAACTATAACTTTGCGTGAATTTGCTAGCTTCAAAACCTCATCAAAAAGCTTTGTTGAAGTATATGTTTTATAACAAGTTTTAAATTCTTTAGTAAAAACAGCTCTTATAGTATCACAGCCCAAAAGTATTTTAGAATCTTTTTCTTTTTTTACTCCAAAGCCTGCGCAGTTAAAATTACACCCGGCAAATCTTACAAATATAGCCAAATTTCCACTATATTTTCCTTCACCTTGCAAGCTTAAAAAAGTTTCAACAACTTCCATTATCCACCTGTTTGATAAAAGGCTCTTGTAGAACTTTGATTGGCATCATTTTCTGCCCATCTATTTTTTTCTGATTTATTTTTTATCACGGTTTTTAAAACTTCACAAGCACTTGCTATGTCTTTATTGCGTATAGCTTTTTTAATGCTTAAAGCCTCATCATAATATAAACAAGGTATTAAAAGCCCTTCGGCTGAAAGCCTTATACGGTTACAACTATCACAAAAATCATGGCTATGTGGATCAATAATGCCAAACTCATACCCATCTTCAAGTTCATAAATAGTCGCAGGTGCATTTGGACTTTTTTGTCCTTGTTTAAAAGAATACTTTTGAGCAATGATATTTAAAATTTCTGTTGATTTTAAGCCTTTTAAATCTCCATAAGCATGATAATTTTCCATAAATTCTATAAAGCGAATTTGGCTTTTGCGTGCTTTGGCAAATTCTAAAAGATCGATAAATTCACTATCATTAATCCCTTTAAGAGCTACGGTGTTAAATTTAATATTAAAACCTAATTCTAAAGCCTCATTAATACCATTTAACACATCTTTGAGTATGTTTTTTTGAGCTAATTTAAAGGCCACTTCTTCTTTTAAAGTATCCAAAGAGATGTTAATTCTTTTTAAGCCCGCTTGTTTTAAATCCTTTGCTTGTTGTTTTAATAAAGAAGCATTAGTAGTAAGCGCTAGATCTATATCTTGCTTATACTCACTAATCATAGCAATAAATTTATGCAAATCTTTTCTTACTAAAGGCTCACCGCCTGTAATACGAATTTTCTTAATTCCTTCATCAATACAAACTTTAACAAACATAAAAAGCTCTTCAAATGATAAAAGATTTTCCTTAGCACTCCATTCAAATGGAGTTTTTGGCATACAATAAAGGCAACGAAAATTACATCTTTGTGTTACTGAAATTCTTAAATAATCGATCACTCTTCCATAGCTATCTACTAACATCAAAGGCCTTTATAATAATTTATTAAATTTTAAAATAAGCTCAACCCTGCCCATACCTATACGCAAATCTTTTGCAATTTGCTCTATGGATTTTTTTTGATTAAAAAGTTCTATGACTTTTTGTTCTTCATTATCATAGCTTGGGCTTAATTTTGTAATACTTTGGGTTTTTTGTTCTAAATTTAATAAACGATTTTTTTGCTCACTTTGAAATTCTTCAATTACTTCCTCTACTTCTTTTAAAGCACTTAAAATAGGAATAATATTTTGATTGATTTTTTGTTCTAGCACCTGCAAAAGTTCTTCTTTTAATTCTTCTCTTATGGCTTCAGTGTCTATTTCTTCTTTTTCTTGCTCTTGCTCATCTAAACTTTCTTTTTTTAAATAATGATATTGTTTATTTAAATCTTCTATCATTTTACCAAGCTCATTAATCTTAACAATACTTTCTTTTTCTTTAATCATCATATAAGCAAACATAGCAAAAATTAATAAAGCTACAACTAGCCACAATAATAAATCACTATCCATTTTCTTGCTCCTTTAAAATTTTAATCATTGCTCTTTGCATATTTGCTACAAAATTATCATACACGAGCTCATCTTCTGCTTTTATTTGCGTGATTTTTGCTTCATTCTCATTTAATGCTTTAAAAAAAATACTAATTTTTTGACCATTTAAATTAAATCTAGCATAATAATCTTCATCTTGCATTAAACACCTATCTTTAAATTGAATATGTGTAAAATTTACCCCAATCACAAAAGATTTATATTTTAAATTAACAAATAATTTTGTTTTATTAATATCATTTTTTATCAAATACAATTCTTGCTTTAAATCCATAAGCAAATCAAAAATCAACTGCTCACCCTCGCTAAATTCTACCCTTGAAGCAAGCTTTTTCCATTTGCTTAAATTGACATAATTATTACTTGAAACATATTCTTGCAAAAACTCTTCATATCTTTCTGTGCTCTCTTCAAATTCTAATTCCAAAGAACTTTTAAAAAATTTCATCTCCATAAAAGATCAACCCATATAAAAATAAAAAACACTATACTTAAATACCCATTTAAAGTAAAAAATGCTTTGTCAATTTTTGCAAAATTCTTTCTAACAATGCGGTGCTCAAAAAATAAAATAACAGCACTAACAATCACACCTAAAAATGCAATATTTCCTGTTGGAGCTACCCAAACAAATAAAAACCAAAAAAGCACTGCTAAAACATGACAAAATGCTGAGATGAACAAGGTCGCTTCAAGCCCAAATTTAGCAGGTATAGAGTGCAAGCCTGTCTTTTTATCATACTCCATATCTTGCAAAGCATAAAGTAAATCAAAACCAGCTGTCCAAAAAGTAATACCCAAACACAAAATAACACTATAAATTTCAATACTTCCCAAAACCACAATACTGCCTGCAATAGGAGCAAGTCCTAAGCAAAATCCTAATACTAAATGCGCTAGGGATGAAAATCTTTTAAAGGCTGAATAAATAGCTAAAATAAACAATACCGGCAAAGAAAGAGCAAAGGCTAGTTTGTTGATAAAATAACTTGCCAAAACAAAAATAATAGCATTTAAAATAATAAAAAGTAAAATGCTAGTTTTACCTATACGACCATCGATATTAGGTCTATTTGCACATCTTGGATTGTTTTTATCAATGTCTTCATCCATCAAACGATTGATTGCCATTGCAAAATTTCTTGCACTTACCGCGCAAATAACACCCAAAAACAAAGCTTTAAAACCAAACCAAGTGCTATCATTTAAAATAACAGAAGCTACAATCATAGAAACAAACAAAAATGGTAAAGCAAAAATAGAATGCTTAAAAACAATCAAGTCCAAAATATCTTTTAATTTTTCTTTTAATAAAGGCATTTTTTCTCTTTATAGTATATTTTTGTTATGATTTTACTAAAATAATTTTAAATTTAGGATATTTTTACGATGTTTTTTGAATTTGCTCTTATTGGAACTACTGCAAGTGGCAAAACAGAACTTGCTAACAAACTAGCTTATGAATTTAATGCAAGCATTTTAAGCCTTGATAGTCTTTGCGTGTATAAACAAATCAACATCGCTTCAGCCAAAACAGAGCAAAAAACCTTAGATGAGCTTGATTATTTTGGCATAAATTTATTAAATGTCAATGAGCATTTTAACATTGCTTTATTTTTTGAAGAATACAAAAAAGCAAAAGCCTTTGCTCAAAAAAACAATCAAATGTTAATTATTACAGGTGGAACTAGTTTTTATTTAAAAGCTTTAATGGATGGCTTGAGTGAAAATTTCAAAGAAAGTCAAAGCACGCTAAGTAATGATGAAATTTATCATTTAATGATAAAAACTGATCCACATGCCAAAATAGAAAAAAACGACACCTATCGCTTAAAAAAATGGCTTGGAATTTATGAGCAAACTAATAAAATCCCAAGCGAAGTTTTAAAAGAAACAAAACAAGAAGCTTTAATTAAAAAACTTGATATTTTTGAAATTTCTTGGCAAAAAGATCTTTTGGAAAAACGCATTATTAAACGCACTAAAAATATGCTTGATGAGGGTTTAATAGATGAAGCTAAAATGCTATATAGTAACTATGATCATCATTTAAAAGCACTAAATTCCATAGGCTTAAAAGAATGTAAAGATTTTTTAGATAAAAAAATAAATTTAAACGAGCTTGAAGAACTCATCATCATTCACACAAGACAACTTGCCAAAAGACAAAGAACTTTTAATAAAAAATTCAACAAAGAAATTTTAGATTTTCAAAACCCTTATGAAAATTTAAAAGCTTATATTTTAAAAAAACATCAAGGCTGAGTGTTTAAGACATTTAATTTATCTTTACATAAATTTTGCCAATTGCTTGTTGTGTTAATATTTATACAATTTTGCAAACTTTGCTTTCGATTTTGTACATCTTTTAAATCTTCATAAATATTACTTTGCATATAAAAAGCTCTTGCGCGCTCATCGTCTTTTAAAGGATTAGCAAGCAAATCTTTAAACAAAGTTAAGGCTTGTTGAGCTTGATTGTTTTGTTTTAAGGCTTTGATATAGATAAATTCTAAATCCGGACTAAAAAGATTTACTCCTTTTAAATTTTGATAATCAATAGCCTTTGGAGCATAAGTTAAAATACTTGTTAGAAAATTATTTTTTTCACAATAACGCAAAAACTCATAATATAATTCCACCATACGATAATTCATAGGAAATTGCTCTAGTTTTTGCAAAGTTCTTATCATAGCATTATAATCTTGCAATTTAAGTTCAGCAAAAAATTTAATATAATTTGCTTCAAATTTTTCATCATCGCTAATAATAGTTCTTGTATTTAAAATATCATTAATTGTTTTTACAACAAAACGATAACGCTTATCTTTAAGCGCTAAATCTGCACTTTGGAGTTTATAAAAAATAATATCATCATTTTCATTTTCCACTATATATTTTTTAGCTTCTTCTATACGAGTAGTACGCTTAAAGCATTCAAGCATTTGTTTTTTATTTTGTATTTTATTTCCCACATCATAGACCTTAAAATCATCATATATTTTAACAGCAGCTAAGCACTCATCATTTTTTAAATTTTGTTCTAAAACTAAAATAGCAGCTTGTTCTAAAAGATTTTTGATTTCTTTGTTGGAATATTTTTCTATGTCTTTTTGATAACTTACAACTTTTTCATAATTTTTTTCTTGAAAATATAATCTCACATTATCAAATAAAGCCATACTAGAAATTTCTCCAGCATACTTTTGCATGATCTCTTCATATCTTTGATGTAAAAAACTTGCATTATTATCTTTTAAATATAAGAAATTTTTATCTTGAGCTTCTTTTATTAAACTCACATATTCACCCAAAGGAAAATCTTCTGTGTAAAGATCTAAATACTTTTGAGCTTTAGTATGTTCATTTGCATTTAACAAAGCCAAAGAAAGATCTTTTAATACTCTTTCATATTCCTTATCGACTTTAGTCAAATGCGTAAAAATATACTCATAAATTTTAGAACTTAAATCATAAATTCTATGATTACTAAAAGCCTTAGCTAAAGATAAAGAATTTTCTAAATCACTCATAAAAAATTCAGGATTTGACTCTAAAATTTTACTTGCTAACTCCTTGGCTTCTTTTGTATTTTGCGCTTCTAAATAATTTTTAGACAAAAATAAAGCAGCCCTACTAGCTAAATCTGCATTCGGAGTAGAATAATATACATCTTGATAAATATTATTTGCTATATTTTTTTTACCCAAATGATATAAATAATCTGCATAATCAAGTAAAGCTATTATAGTATATTTATCGTCTTTATGCTCAGTACTTAAAGTATCAATAATATAATCAACATTAGACCTTTGAGATAAGCCCATATAAACTCTCATCATGATATACATTACTTCCGTATAATCTTTATCATTAATATAAGTTCTCACCCATCTTTTAACATCATCTAGCATTTGTTCTAAAATTTGCTGATCTTTATCAAGCTCATAAGTGTAAAGCTTATTTTGCGCTCTTAATTTATAAAGCTCAAATTCATTCATAAATACACTACCTTGATAACGCTTAATAGCATTAACAGCATCTCGTAAAACTTGATCGTATTTTTTGGCTTCATATTCTTGTTTGATATTAAAATATGCATTAAAATCTGCACTTTTTGAAGTTTCCATAGGATTAGAATTTAAATCCAATGCTCCAATATAAGGCATTAATGCATCATCAAAATAAATATCAAAATCAAGTCCATCGCTAGGTTTATAATACCTTAAATCCTTAGTAAAAATAAACACAAAATGTTTAGAAGTATCTCCATTTTGACTTTGAATTTCTTTAGCATTAAAAATATCTTGAGAATAATTAAACATTTTAGCTAAAATTTTAGGATATATTTTAATTGTCAAAAAAGTTTGGTGTTTTTCAAAATAAATTGTAAAATCATCAAATTCTTTATTTTGAAATTGCATATTACTAACGCCCAAAACATTACACTCAAAATGAGTTTTTTCAAATTCAAAAATACTCTTGCAAGTAAAATCTTTATTATCTTTTAAATGCAAAAGTGTAAAGGGACGATTTTGTTCTTCCCCTTTATTAACAATAACCTCAAAAGAAAATATATAATTTATGCTTAATAATAATAAAAATAAAATCCTTATCATGAGCGTGATTATAGCAATATTATTTCACAAAAGCAAAAACACACATGATAAGCTTCCGATAAAACATAAACTTAAAATAATCTTTTGCTTGATATCTAAATTTATACTCTTTATAGATTGACTTTTTTTAAAAAAGATATAAATTAAAATTTTCAAATAAGCATAAAGCATGATCATGGAACTTAAAGCTATAGCAAATATAAGCACATAATAGCCTGAATTTAAAATAGAAGCTAAAATTAAAATTTTACCCCAAAAAATCCCAAAAGGTGGAATTCCTGCTATACATAAAATAAACATAGCTAATATTATAGATAATACGGGTCTTTGATCAAATAAGCCAGAAAAACTTTCAAATGAGCTTTTTTGAAATAAACTTAAGATTAAAAAAATTCCATAGTTTGCAAAAGCAAAAGAAACCCAATAAACGAACAAGGCAAAAATTGAAAGCAGGTAAGAAGTTCCATCTCCTTGAGAACTCACACTCATACTAGAAACAATAACAGCCAATATAAAAGAAGAATGAGTAATAGAGCTATATGCAAGCATTTTTTTTGCATCTTTTTGAATTAAAGCCACTATGCTTACAGCAAGCATAGAAAAAATTGCTAACGATGCGACTATGTATTCAAATTTTACTCCACCGCCTAAAGCAGAAAAAATTCTTAAAACTACTATTATCATAGCAATTTTTGGAACAATAGATATGAAAGCTATAAAATTTGTATGAACTCCACAATATACATCTTTTAGCCAAAAATGAAAAGGAGCGATAGAAAGTTTTACTCCAACAATAACCAAAAACATTACTCCAGCACATAATAATATAGGATCTGAAATATATTCAGAATGCAATAAATTATCCAAATCCAAAGACTTTGTTTTTAAATACACAAAAGCACAAGCAAAAACAAAAAATCCAGCCCCTACTGCAGCTAAGGCAAAATATTTTATGCTAGAACTAATAGCATTATGAGTTCCTCTTAATGCTATTAATGTATAAAGAGCTAAAGAAGATCCTTCTAAAGCTAGGAAAATCACAATCAAATTAGTACTTGAAACCATTAATATTAAAGAAGCAACCATAAACAAAAATAAAGAAAAAAATTCTGCTCTTTGTTCATCTTTGTCTATAAGCAAATAAAGCATAGAAAAAAACAAAATAATTATTTGCGCAAAAATTGCATAATTATCGCTTACAAATAAACCAAAAAAAGCATGAGAATCATCTAAAACAAAACCATTATAAAGCAATAAAAAACACAAAGTGCTAAGCAAAGCTATAACACTTGCTCCTATATAAAAATTTCTAGAAAGTTTTTTAAACGCACTCAATAAAAGTAATGCAATAGCCCAAAAAAGCAATGACAACACAGGAAATAATAATACAAAATTTAATTTTTCTAAACTAAAACCACTCATTAAAAACCTCTTATACTATCTATGATTTTTTGATTTTCTATGGCGATATTTCTTGTTTGCATAACTTCAAGAATACTATTTACATTAGAAGCAATTTGATCTAGCATAGCACTTGGAGCTACCCCTAAATAAATCACTAATGCACTTAAAATACTTAAAACAAAAATTTCACCTTTTTTAAGCGTAAATTTACTGCACACTTCTTCTTCGCAAGTAGCAAAAAACATATTTCTATAAATATTTAGCATATAAATAGCTCCTAAAACGATTACACCGCCCGCAAATAATGCATACCATAAATTTACACTTGCCACACCTTGCAAGATCAAAAACTCACCTACAAAGGAAATAGTCAAAGGTAATGAAATAGATGAAAACAACAATACTGCAAAGAAAAAGCTAAATAATGGAGCTGTTTTAGCTAAATTTTTATAAAAGTCTAAATCAAAAGTATGATATCTTTTGTAAAGCATATAAGCGGCTAAAAATAAGCCACCTGTTACTATACCATGTGCAAACATATAAAATACAGAACCACTAACCCCATTATAAGTAAAAGTTACGATACCTAAAATTACCACACCCAAATGCGAAATTGAGCTATAAGCAATTAATTCTTTTAAATCCTTGGCTTTAAAAGCAATTAAGGCTGCATATAAAATTCCAACTATACATAAAATAGCAAGTAAAGAATAATAATGATTCAAAGTATCAGGCGCTAAAGGCAAAATAAATCTTAAAAATCCAAAAGGTGCCATTTTAAAGCTTACAAGCATTACAGATACTAAAGTCGGACTTTTGGTATAAACCTTTGGAGCCCAAGTATGAAAAGGAAATAAAGGACTTTTAATCGCAAAAGCAATAAAAAATCCTACAAATATTAGATTTTGTGCATTCTCAGGTATAAAAAATTCACTCTTATACCAAGCTAACAAATCAAAACTCCAATATCCAAAACTTTGATAATACAAAAATCCCACATAAATAATAGCTAAAAGCATAAGCATAGAACCACAAAATGCATAAATGAAAAATTTAATCCCTGCCTTATAATTATCTGAATATCTACCTATTAAATAAATAAGCGGTATAAGAGAAAACTCCCAAAATACATAAAACAATAAAGCATCCAATGAAGCAAAAAGTCCTACAATGCAAAATTGTAATAAAAATATACTTATTACAACACTTTTATCTTGAATATCCAAACATATAAAAGATAAAAAAATCATAATAGAACAAAGTAATATTAAATAAAGCGCTATAGCATCTACACCTATGTGAAAATTAACTATCAAAGAATTTAAACTAAATTCATAAGCCATGCCACTATCGTAGTTAAATAACAAAAAAACATTAAAAACTAAAATCAAAAAACTAACTAAAACAGCAAAGGACTTGCTATCTTCTTTTTGTAAAAATAAAGCTATAAAAGCCGCAAAAAATGGAAATAACATTAATAAACCAAGCATATTACACCGCCAAAGCTAAACAAAATAAACACACAAAAGCCAAAACTACAATTCTTAAAGCCAAAGAATAATCCTTACCCATACTAAGAACCCTAGCAAATGTTTTAAGGAAAAATGCAATACTATCTACCAAAGCATCTAAAATTTCTTTATCAGCTTTTCTTAAAAATTCACAAAATAAAGCATACTTACTAACAATAAATTGATGATAAAATTTTGGTATGTAGTATTCATTAAACAAAAGTTTGTAAATACTTGTTTTAGAAAGTGATGGTTTAAACCAATTTTTCCAATAAGCTATGATAGCTAAAAGCACTCCAAGTACCGCAGAAACACTTACAAGTATCATAACTAAAGAATTTTGACCATCAATAAAAGCTAAATTTTTACTTACAAAATCCATAAAGCTATGCTCAAAAAGTCCTGCTATAATAGCAAGTAAAGCCAAAGGACTCATCGCAAGCAAAGCTATTTTACTAGCTTCATGGGGATGTTCTTCATGTCTTTTTGGAGTAAAAAATACAAGCATTAAAAGTCTAAAGCTATAAAAAGCTGTCATAAAAGCTGCTATTAAAAGTACTAAAAAAATTCCATGATGATGGCTTATAAAAGAAAATCCTAAAATTAAATCTTTAGAGAAAAAGCCTGCAAAAGGATAAATTCCTGCTAAAGCTAAAGAACCTATAAGCATTAAAATAGCACTAAAACGCATACTTTTATAAAGTCCACCCATTTTACTAATGTCAAGCTTATCATTCATAGCATGCATAACATTACCTGCACCTAAGAATAATAAAGATTTAAAAAATGCATGAGTTGCAAGATGAAATAAAGCTATTGCATAAGCTCCAAGACCTGCTGCTACAAACATATACCCAAGTTGAGAAAGCGTCGAATATGCAATAATTCTTTTTAAATCTTTAGCTACCATAGCCATAGAAGCAGCAAAAAGTGCTACAAAAGCTCCAAGTATAGCGATAAAATACCCTACTTCAGGAACTTGTAAATAAAGCTCCCCTGCACGAATTACCAAATAAACTCCCGCAGTAACCATAGTAGCAGCATGGATTAGAGCTGAAACTGGCGTAGGTCCTGCCATAGCATCAGCAAGCCAAGTATGGAAAGGAAATTGTGCTGATTTACCCATAGCACCTACAAAAAGTAAAAGTGCTATTAAAATCAAAATCACATCATTTTCATGCCCTAAAGATAAAAGGGTAAAAAATTCATCATATTTTAAAGAGTTAAATTCTATATAAATTAAGAAAATTCCTAAAAGCAAAGCCAAATCTGCGATTCTATTCATGATAAATGCTTCATTAGCAGCAAAAGTGTATTTTTCATTATGATACCAAAAACCTATCAAAAGCCATGAGCAAAGTCCAACACCTTCCCAACCTATGAAAAGTCCTAAGAAATTATCACTCATAATCAAAAACATCATAGAAAAAACAAAAAGTCCCAAATAGCTAAAATAGTGATTAAACCCTTCATCATGCTCCATATAAAATATACTATATAAATGCACAAAAGTCGCTACTATACTTACCACATTCATCATAATCAAAGTAATAGAGTCTATTTTAAAACCAAAACTAACATCTACTAAAGATATCCAAGTACCAAGTTCAAAATTAAAATGTACTCCATTATTTAATAAAACAATTGAAGCAAGAGCCGAAAAAGCCATAAATAAAGAAGCTAAATAACCTAAAATAATTTTCTTAGCACTAAAAGCAAAAATACCTAAAATAACAGCTGAGGCCAAAGGAGAAAAAAGTGCAATTAAAGCTAAATTTTGCATTTTATCTCTCCTTTTTCAGCTAAAGAGCTAAGCTCTAGTGTTCCTGTTTTTCTATACCATAAAACACAAAGCGCTATCCCAACAGCTACTTCACAAGCTGCAACTCCCATTACAAATAAAGCAAAAATTTGACCTTCTATGTCTTTATGAGAAGCTCCTGCTGTAACTAAAGCCAAATTAGCAGCATTTAATAAAATTTCACTTGAAATAAAAAGCATAATTAAATTTTGGCGTTTTATGATACCTATTAGACCAATGATAAACATCAAAATAGCCACAATGTAGTATTTTTCTAACATCATTGTTCGTCCTTTTTTATATTTTTTTGAGTAAGTGCTATAGCACAAATTAAAGCTATTAAAAGTAAAATTGCCATAAATTCAAAAGCAAGCATATATTTTGTAAATAGAGCAAAGCCTATTTGCTGAGTAGAATCAAGACTATAAACTTCACTAGTTTCATTTAAACCAAACTCATATCCCATAATAATACTAACTAATAAAACAGCACTAAAAATCACAGCAAGAATGAAGATTCTTTTACCTTTTAAACTTTCTTTTACTTTTATAGAAGCATCAAAAAACATCATAGCAAAACTATAAAGACCTAAAATAGCTCCACTGTAAACAATTATTTGAATTGCTCCAATAAATTCAGCATTAAGTAAAAAATAAAATCCACTTAAAAAAACCATAGCCACAGCCAAAGAACTGATAGCATAAAGCACGCTAGTGCTTAAAACACTAATTAAAAAAAATCCCAACACCAAAACACTTAATAAACAAAAAGCTATCGTTTCAAACATTTTCTTCCTTTGGAACATCTTGCTGTCTTTGCAAATCTATCTCATAATAATTTGGAGTTTTCTTTACTAAATCATCAGCATCTTTTCTTAAACTACCACTTCCTTCAAACACCACTTGATTTTTAAGCTCATCGATAGGGGTTAAAAAATCTTCCTTTTGACCAAAATAAGATCTTTGCTCTGCGGCATTTTCATATTCTTTACCATGCACAATGGCAAGTTCAGGACAAACATCAGCACAAAATCCACAATAAATACAACGCCCTAAATTAATACTATAATTTTCGACCTTTTTGCGTCCATCTTCACTTAAACTCGTTTCCATTCTTATACAATTACTAATGCAAATTTTTTCACACAAGCCACAACCAATACAACATTCATTTTCACTTTCAATAAAACGCATCAAACGATGAACTGCACGATATCTATCATCTAAAGCAACTTTTTCCATAGGATATTTAATCGTTGCGCTATTGTTTTTTTTAAACATTTCTCTTAATACGACAAACAAACCTACAAAAAGCTCTGTATTTAAAGAACGCTTGATTACTTGTATGAATTTTTCATAAGTATTTTGAGGATTTTTGCGCTCAAAATCTACTTTAAAATAACCTTTTTTCATTGTTTTTTCCTATATCACAAGTACTAAAGCACTAATTAATAAATTTAAAACCGCTAAAGGTATTAAAATCAAATAACACATTCTCATTACTTGATCAGGGCGCAGTTGCGGAAAAGCACCTCTAGCCCAAAAATACCAAAAGAACACAAAAGACACTTTCAAAAGCATCATAATAGCCCCTGGTATAATCCAAAAATCATTAAATCCACCCAAAAATAAAAGCGATATCATAATCGCTCCAGTAATCATGGCTGTATATTCTCCGATAAAAAACATACCCCATCTAAGTCCGCTATACTCAGTGCCATAACCTGAAACAAGTTCGGTTTCGTTTTCACTTAAACAAAGTGGAGTTCTATTAGTTTCTATAAAAATAGCTATCACAAATAAAATAAAAGCTAAAGGTTGTTTAAAAATAAGCCAAGAAAGTATGCCATCACTTTGATAGTTATTAATATCTACTAAAGACAAAGATCCAACAAGCATTACAACACACACCAAAGAAAGTCCCGCAACACTCTCATAAGAGATAATAGAAACAAGCCCTCTTGCCCCGCCTAGCAGCGACCATTTATTATTACTTGCTAAACCTCCTAAAAAAATCGCATAAAAACTAACTCCACCCATACCTACAACAAAAAGCAAGGCCACATTAATATCAGCGATAATAGGACGAATCACTCTACCAAATAAAGTAAATTCAGGAAAAATAGGTATAGCTGCAATTGCTACAAAAGCACAAATTGCTGCAATCAATGGAGCAATTAAAAATACCACTTTTTGAGCATAAGTTGGCACTATATCCTCTTTAGTAAAAAGTTTAATCATATCAGCAACTACTTGAAGCAAGCCAAAAGGGCCTACCATATCAGGTCCTAAACGACGATGAAATAAAGCCAAAGCCTTTCTTTCAAGATAAGTTGCCAAGCCTGCTAAAGTAGCAAAAATAGCTATAACAAACACGCATTTTATAATTGTTTCTACAATAAAAAAAGTAATATCACTCATATTTTAGCTCCTGCTTTTTCAAGCCAAACTTTTACATATCGAGTATTATCAAATAAAGATTTATAATCAATCTTACTATCATAATCCCCTAAATACGCACCATTTTCTAAAGATTCATCACATTTTACACTTATAGCAATTTGAGTTTTTTCATTTTTTAAAATAACACTATCATCTTGGTTTAAATCAAATTTTTGCATTAAATCAGACGATAAAAATAAAGCTCCAACCTCATTAAAAGCTCTATTACTAAGCTTTGAAAACTGATGAATGCTATTTGCATGATATAAAGTTAAATTTCCTTCATTTTGCTCTTTAACTTCTTGAACACTTAATGTTTTTTCAAACTCAAAATGGGAAAAATCGAGCTCATAACCTCTATGATTTACCCCACCATTATCATAATGATTTTCTAACTCATCAAAGTCAATTACCCTAAAGCCTTTATTTTGTGGTAAAAATTTAGTATAGTTGATTGTAAATTCTTCATCAAAACCTAAGGCATTTGCCAAATCATTTAAAAAATAACCTTTAAATTCTAAAGCCGCATTTGTAGGAACTAATCTTTTATCATAATTTACAAAGCTACCTTCTTGTTGATTTAAACTAGAACTTGCAAGATCAAAATGCCCATCATAAGAAAAAGTAAAATCGCCTTTTTCGTTATAACCTAATGTTTTTCCTACTTGAAAATCTTGACTTAAATCACAAATTAAACTCACGCCTAAGGTATTAGTGCAAGTTGGATTTAAAAAGACTTTAAATTCAGTATATTTTTGCACCAAAGCACAAAGTTTTGCTAGCTTGGCACTTTGCTCATCATAGTAAAAATCACCTCCTATAATAAGTGTAAATTTTTGCTTTTTTACGAGTAAAGTTTCTAAAATATCCTCATCTATGCCAAGATTTTTCGCATAATTTGATCTTTGCACCTCTATGCTTTTTTTAATTTTTTTAGGCACAAGTTTTTTAACTTCTTCTATAATAGTTTCGCCGTTTTCATTTTGCTTTTCTATCTTTTCAATAACTTCTTCATTGATAGTTTCTTCTATTTCTTTTGTATCTTGATAATACGCATTTTCTAATGTGTTTTTAAAATCCTGCGGAAGCTCTTTGGCAAATTTTTGCAAGATAAATAATAAAATACTTTCATTATCTTTAATATCATGATTAATCTGCAAGAAATTTTTAGAATATTTATCCACACCTTTATCTTTTATAGGGTGAAAATATAGCCCTGCACCTTTATTCATTACCAAAGCGTTATTAACTTTATATCCTAGCGTTGGCGCATCATAGCGTAAAAATGAACCTACGATGATTAAAAAATCACTTTGAGTGATATCGTCTGTATTTGCATTATACATTGCATTTGCATTTTGATAAAAACAAGCTAGGAAATCTTGGAATTTTTTGGCTTCATGATTTATAAGATTAAGATTAAATTTTTTACTTAAATTTTGCAAGATTAAAGCTTCTTCATTAGTAATAAAACTATTAAATAAAATATTTTCTATTTCATTATTTTTTATCATATTTACTAATTTTTCAAAGGCTTTTTCATCTTTACCTTGAACTTCATTTTGGGTATTAAAACCATATCTTGCGGCTTTATTTAGCGTAGCAAAAGCAAAATCATTGCTCACTCTATAAATTTTTTCTTTTTGATTATTAATACTAGTTTGTTTAATATCATAATACATCAACTCACAATCACTTGAATGTGGATTACTAGCTGGAATTTTCTTTAACTCCCAAGCATTAGATGTATATTGAAAAGCCGAACCCACCAAAGCTCCCGTTGGACATACACTTGTACATTCTCCACAAAAAGAACAATCAAGTATATCGCCACCACTTGGCGCAATTAAACTCTTTTGAAATTTAGTCCAAATAGCTAGCGCATCTTTACTCATACTTTCTTTAAAGCTTGCATCGGGTGTATTTGCTCCTCTTGGAGTAGTTTTTAAAGCGCTTTCTCCTATTTTATCTTTACAAACTGTAATACATCTTTCACACACGATACATAAAGCTGGATCATAATTAATCTCGCCCCATTTTTTATGCTCTTTATGGGTATCTTTAATCCAATAATTTTGCACATTTACTCTTGCTTTGTGTGTAAAGTTTTGAAGCTCACACTCACCGGATTTATCACATACTCCACATTGCAAAGGATGATTAATGCAATATGCTTGCATGATAGCATTACGCTCATCCCATAAATTTGGCAAATCACTTTCTACTACCATACCTTCTTTAACTTTAGTATTACAAGAATAAACCTTTTTACCATCAGCTTCTACCATACACATACGACAAGCAAGTGTTGGAGAACAACCATTTAAATAACAAATTGCGGGAATGAAAATATCATTTTTTCTTGCGACATTTAAGATATACTCACCCTCATTTGCCTCACATTCTATACCATTAATGATAACTTTCATTTTATAACCTTAACTTGAGCTTTTGAAAAAGCAAAATCAGCGCTTTCATAATCAAACAAAGCCACCGTGCCTTTCAAATCATGATTGATTTTTACTATAGTTGTAAATTCTTGAGTGTTTATTTTTAAATTAATTTTATCCCCATCCTTAACCTTAGCAATTAAAGCAAAAGAAGAAGAGCAATGCAAATTTTTGTCTCCCAAAGGTGCTTGCATGATAATAGTTCCATCAAAATTATCAAGTTCTAAAAGCTCACTAAAAGAATTTTGTATTGATAAATTTTCTTCATTTTCATTAGAGCAAATTAGCAAAAGATTAAATTTATGACAAAGTTTTTCTAAAAAATACTTAATATTTTCAAAATCTTTATGTTGATATAAATTTTCATCAAAAATAATACATTTTGCTTCTTTTAAAAACTCTAAAATCTCTAAAGCTTCTTCTTCACCAAAGCAAGATTCAGCACTTAAATACCCCTCATCAAATTCGTTAAATTCAGTCTCCAAGCTCATCTTACAAAGCAAAGCAAGCACAAAAGGCACACTTGCAATCTCACATTTATAGAAGTTTGCTTTTAAATTTTTATCCTCTAAACAAGAAATATTATAATTTTTACTTTTGTTAAGCTTAGCGCAAAGTGAAGGATTTTTTAAAGAAAGCAAATCCACAAAACACAAAGCATTTAAGCCTTCTTGATATTTTGCTAATTTCATTGTCCTACCTTTTTAAAAACTATAGTCCAATCTACTTGATTAAATTTTAAAGAATTTAAAAGTTCACAATTTTGCTCTTTTATGAAGGCAAAACTTTTTTCTACATTAGAAAAATCTCCTATTTCAAATAAAACTACTAAAACTTCACCCATATAAGCATTTTGAATGATTTGCTCTAAATCCTTAAACAAATCTTGACTTTTTCTTAAATCCACGCGTCTCATCGGTCTATCTCACCTAAAACTATATTAATACTTCCTAAAATCGCCACCGCATCAGCCAAATATGATCCTACAAGCATTTCTTCTAAAAATGCACAATGAAAAAAGCTTGGGGTTCTAGCTCTTAATCTATATGGCCTACCGCTACCATCTGAGTGGATAAAAAATCCAAGTTCGCCTTTTGGACTTTCAGTTGGCACATACACCTCTCCTTTTGGTGGTTTTAAACCTTGGGTTACTAGGACAAAATGTTGCATAAGAGAATAATTTTGCGTCATGATTTGCTCTTTTGAAGCGCTTACATACTCAGGATGATTGCATAAAATTTCAGGCGGAGTATCTTGATAAAGCTTAGCACATTGAACTAAAATGTTTAAACTTTCTCTAAATTCTTGCATATAAACCTTATATCTTGCATAAGAATCACCCATTTTAGCCACAGGCACGCCAAAATCTACCTCATCATAAAGCAAATAAGGCTCTTCTTTTCTAACATCATAAGCAATCCCGCTTCCTCTTAGCATGACCCCGCTACAACCCCAACTTAGCGCTTGTTCTTTACTTACAACTCCTACATTTTCAGTTCTTGCACGCCAAATTCTATTATCATCAAGCAAAGCTTCATAATCTTTTATATCATTTGGAAATTTATTGCAAAATGCTAAAAGCTCATCTAAAAAACCTTCAGGTAAATCAAGCATTACCCCACCTATTCTCATAGATGAATGCGTAAGTCTTGCCCCACAATATTTTTCTATTAGATCAAGCACATACTCACGCTCTCTAAAGCAGTATAAAAATACTGTCATCGCACCAATATCAAGAGCATGTGTAGCAAGCCATAACAAATGCGAAGCAATGCGGTTTAACTCAAGTAAAATCATCCTTATTGCACTTGCTCTGCGTGGAATTTCTAAACCACAAAGTTTTTCCACAGCAGCTACATAGGCATAATTATTTGCACTAGCTGCGATATAATCCATTCTATCAGTAGTTGGGATAAACTCTTGATAGATCATATTTTCAGCCATTTTTTCCATACCACGATGCATATAACCTATACAAGGAGCAGCCTTGGTGATTTCTTCTCCATCAAGCTCTAAAATAAGGCGTAAATTTCCATGAGCACTTGGATGTTGAGGGCCAAGATTTACTATCATGGTGCCATCTTCACGCTCAAAGCTTATATTTTCATAATAAGGTTTTAATTTAGTAGAAATTTGCATTTTATCTTCTCTTATCTAAAATTTTTACTTGCGTTCTTTTGGCTTTTTTAACAAAAGGCACGCCACCTTCTTCTTGATATTCTTGTAGGTATTTATCCTCTCTTGGAGCTTCGCCTTTACCAACCTCATGATAAATTCTACTAAAGTTTAGCGTGTCTTTTTCATCTACAAAACCTGGATCTCTATTTTCTTCACCTACAACCTCGCGGTATTCTTTACCAAAAATTTTATCTATCTCATACCATTTAGCAAATTCATCACCATGCAAAGGATAGCTTTTTAAAAAAGGATATCCATACCAATCATCAGGCATTAAAAGTCTTTTTAAGTTCGGATGATTGATGATGAAAATTCCAAACATATCATATATTTCTCTCTCACACCAATTAGCACCCTTAAAAACGCTCATAACACTTTGAAGCCTTTCTTTTAAACCAACGAAAGTTTTTATTCTCACTCTTAAATTTTTCTCCATATTTAAAAGCTGATAATATACTTCAAAACCCTGTTTTTGAGCGACAAAATCAATCGCACTTGCGTCAGTAAAACAGCTATAACCTAAATTCTTAAGCTTATCAAGAATAGCAACATTATCATCTTTGTTTATCTCAATCACCCAAAAATCAAGCTCTATAAAAGAATTTTTTAACTCAAATTCTTGACTTAAAATTTGATGATCATTCTCAAAAACACTACCCTCTGTGCTTAGTTTTTTAGTTGCAGGTGCATGGTAAAATCTATCCTCATAATAATTTTTTAACTGAGCATTTTTCTTATCGCTATATTTTCTCATCATATAAGCCTTTTTGGAGCTATTTTTCTGCTTGCTTTTTCTTTACGAATTCTTTTTTGCAAAATCATCAAAGCAAATTGAAAAGTTTCAGGACGCGGGGCACAGCCTGGCACATAAATATCAACAGGAATAATCCTATCCACTCCTTGGACAGTAGAATAGGTATTAAACATACCGCCGGTATTTGCACAAGAACCCATAGAAATAACCCATTTAGGATCAGGCATTTGATCATAAAGTCTTCTTGTAAATTCAGCATGTTTTTTACTTAAAGTACCCGCTATAATCATTACTTCAGATTGTCTTGGACTTGCTCTAAAAATTGTTCCAAATCTATCAAAATCATATCTTGCACCACCTGCTGCCATCATTTCAATAGCACAACAGGCAAGTCCATAAGATAGTGCCCATAAAGAATTACTTCTACCCCATTGCACTAACTTATCAACCGTAGTTAAAACAACTGGCGCATTACTCATTTTTTGATACTCTGCCATGCAAATGCTCCTTTTTTATAAGCATATAAAAAGCCTACTGCAAGTAATAAAATAAAAACAAACACTTCCACTAAGGCGAATAAAGATAAGCCATATTTTGAAAGTTCTGCGGTTAAATCTTTAAAAATCACCGCCCAAGGAAATAAAAACACCACTTCAATATCAAGCAAAATAAAAATCAATGCAAAAACAAAAAATTGAGAATTGATTTTATTTGCTTGTTTAGAAGCTATAGGCCCACACTCATAAATTCCTAGTCCAAGTTTTTTTCTATTATGAGAAGCTAGCTTAGAGCCTATTTTAGAAGAAATATACACCAAAGTAAAAAATATAACACTTGCAATAACAAGCATTGCAAAGATGCCAAAGTATTGATGCTCTATAGTTGCGTGCGTCATAATAAACCTTTTATTTAAGCATAATTAAATTTATTTTACTTCAATTTAGCTATATAAAAACTTATTATCAAAAAAATAAATTTTTATGTATTTCAAAATGAAACAGTTTTTATCTTTATTATAAATACATTTTTTTATGGCAAATATCTTGTAAGATTTTTTCCTGATGAGAAATAAAAATATAAGTAATATCGTATTTTTTTTGAAAAGCATATAAATAATTTAGAATTTTACAAGCAGTTGGTATATCAAGTGCTGCTGTGATTTCATCTAAAATAAGCAATTTTGGTTTTAAAAGCAAAGCTCTAATCAAACCTAATCTTTGGCTTTGACCGCCACTTAATTTAGAAGGTTTTAAATTTAAAATATCTTTTTCAAGCTCAAAAGCATCAAAAAGTTTAAAAAGCTCTCCAAAATCGGGCTTAAGTTTAAAATTTTCATACACATCAATCAAAAGTCTTTTGGCACTTTTGTAAGGATTTAAAGCTAACTTTTGATCTTGGAAAATATATTGAATTTTTTGGCGTAATTTTCTTTGAGCGTTAAAATCTAAATTTAATATATTTTCATTTTCAAACAAAACTTCTCCAGTATTTGCGCGTTCAAGCATACAAAGAATTTTAGCTAAAGTGCTTTTACCACTACCACTTTCCCCACAAAGCAATAAATTTTCATTTTGATTTAAAGAAAAACTCACATCTTTAAAAACAAAAATTTCCTCTTCCTTTAAATACCAATGTTTTTTAAATTTATAAGATTTGCTTAAATTTTTAACTTCTAAAAACATTCTCATTCTCAAAATAATTTAACAATTCTTTAGCAAAAACACCTTTTGGATTGCTTAAAAACTCTTTCACGGGCATTTGATAAATCAAAGTTTTATCTTCTATGATAGCCACCTCATCACAAAGCTCTTTAGCTAAATTTATATCATGAGTAATGAAAATGAGATTTTTAAATTGTGTTTTTAACTCTTTTAAAATAGCGATGATTTTTTCTTCATTAGCTCTATCAAGTGAGCTTGTAATCTCATCACACAATAAATACTTAGCCTCGCTTAGTAAAGCTAGAGCTATTTGAATGCGTCTTGCCATACCACCACTTAGCTGATATATAAAAGAATGCCATAAAAGATCATGATTTTTAAGCCCTAAACACTCAAAATAATAAAAGGCTCTTTCTTTAATCTCTTTTGTGCTTAAATTAGTATGAGTTTTTAAAACTATATTAAAATAACTCCCTATATCAACAAGAGGATAAAAACTCCCATAAACATCTTGAAAAAGTAAATTTACCTTAGTTCTTAAAATATTTAGCTCTTTTTCTTTTAAAATTAAAATATCTTTTTGATCTATCCTAAATTTTTGTGCATTAAGCTTATAGTGTTTATCAAAAAGCTTAATCATGCTTTTTAAAAGCAAGCTTTTTCCCGCTCCACTTTTACCCATGATAGCCAAAGCTTTACCATCTTCTAAATTAAGATTTATATCTTTTAATAAGATCTTATCTTTAAAACTAAGATTTAAATTTGCAATTTCTATCATGCTTTAATCTCTTCTTGTAAGTCATTACCCAAAGCAAGCAAAGGTAGGATAAGCATAAGTATAAAGGCTACTGGAAAAACTATCATCCACCAAAACCCTAAAAACACAGCCTTACTTGCTTCATTTAACATATTTCCTAAACTTGGAGTCCAAAGCTCTACGCCCAAGCCAAAAAAGCTTAAAGTAGCTTCACTTGTAATAGCATGAGCAATATTTAAAACAAAAAGCACAAAAAGCAAATTCCAACAAGCAGGTAAAAGCTCACTAAATAAAGCTTTCATCTTACTAGAGCCTAGAATGATAGCATTTTGATAAAACTCAAGTTTTTGAAATTTATTAAGCTGAGTATCAAGTACTTTTGCCACAAAAGCAAAATGCCCCAAAGCGATGATAAAAATCATACTCCACAAAGATCCTGCCAAAAAGCTTTGAAAAAACATAATCACAAGTAAAGAAGGTAAAGCCAAAAGCATATCAAGCACTCTAGCAAAAAAGGCATAAGCAAAAAATCTTGTTAAAAACACATAAACACAAGCAAAAAGCACGCTAAAAAATGCCGCCATTACCCCTACAAATAAAGAAATACGCAAGGCATATAAAATACGCGTAAAAACATCTCTACCAAGTAAATCTGTGCCAAAAATATGACTTAAATTTGGGGCTATTTTAGCCTTGCTTAAATCCACTAAACTAGGATCATAAGAACTTATTAAAGGTACAAAAAGCGCTAAAATAAAACTTAGTAAAATCATCATCACATAAAACTTACGCATTAGCAAACCTTGGATTAATCATCTTGCAAATTATCTCTACGATCAAATTTACAAGCACTACCACTAAAATGCTAAAAATTACCACAGCTAGCACCACAGGATAGTCTTTAAACAATATACTTTTAATCACTAAATTTCCAACACCCTCATAAGAAAACACACTTTCTACTATATAAGTTCCCATTAAAAAACTCACAAAGGAAGCACCAAAATACGCGAGTATAGAAGCAAAAGCATCTTTTAATACAAAATGCAAATAAATTCTTTTTTTACTAAGTCCTCTTGCGAAAGCACTTTCTATAAAGCCCTGATTTAAACTATCAATCAAACTTGTCCTTATAAAACGCACAAAAACAGCTAAATGTGAAAGCACTAAAGCACATACTGGTAAAAACAAATGCCACAAACGATTAAAAACATCATCTTCAAAGCCAATATCAGCAATAGCCGAACTTGGAAAAAGCTTAAAAAATACAGCAAAAACTAAAATAAGCATTAGCGATAAAGAAAAAGCAGGCAATGCAAAAAAACTCATCGTTGAAAAGGTAATAATCTTATCCAAAAAACTATCTTTATAAAGAACGCAAAAAAGTGCCAAAACCAAAGATAACACAAAAAGCACCAAAAAAGCCAAACTTCCTAGTATGATGGTATAGGGAAGTTTTTCTTTTAAAATTTCATTAACCTTTTCTCCGCTGATTAAAGAGTAGGAAAAGTCGCCTTTCATGGCATTAAAAAGCCAATTTTCATACTGCTCTAATAAAGGCTTGTCTAAATTTAAATTATGCTCAATTTCTTCTTTTATTTTAAGGCTAGTTCCTTGAGGCACACTAGCAAAAACCACACTTCCTTTAGCATAATAAATCATCGCAAAACATAAAAAACTTGCAAAAATCATCAAAAAAAACGCCCATAAAAGGCGTTTAAAAATGAGTTTTAGCACTAATTTTTGCTCCACTCATAAACATTCCAAGTAAAACCTACCCCATGATGACCTAAAATATGAGGTTTTATACCTTGGATATTTTTAGCAAAAACTAAAGGATAATCAATATAAGCTATAAATAAAAATGCAGGATCTTTATATAAAGCGTCAATAAATTCTTTATAGTATTTTTTTCTTTCATTTACATCAAGCGAATTTCTAGCTTTTATCAGAGCTTCATCAACTTTAGCATTTTGATAATGACCAAAATTCCATCCACTAGAGTTTAAAGCACTATCTTGAGAGCTTTCAAAAACTCTAAAGGTATGAAAATCAGGATCATAAGGACTACCCCAACCAACCAAAAAGCTGTCAATCTTAGTATAGTCAAAACTTCCACTCGGCTTAGCAACTGCCTTTGCCTTAATACCAAGCTTTAAAAACTCACTTTGTAAGATATTTACCAAAGCTATTCTTAGTGGATCTTCACTCATAGCATACATTTCAAAGCTAAATTCTTTGCCATTTTTTTCTAAAATTCCATTTTTGTTTTTCACAAAGCCTGCTTTTGCTAAAAGCTCATTTGCTTTTTTTACATCATAAGTATAAGTTGCAAATTCTTTAGGATTTGCCCATGATTTTTCCAAAGGATGATTTGCTACTTTTCCAAAAGAATGCAAAAGAGAATCCACAATAGCTTTCTTATCGATAGCATAATTTAGTGCTAAACGCACATTTTGATCTTTTAAAAACTCATGATTAAAATTAAACATCAAAGCACGATAATCAGCCGAAGGCTCTATAAGCATTTTAAAGTTTTTATCATTTGCAAAATTTGAAGCTAGAGCAAAATCGACTAAAGCTACATTAATAGAACCATTTTTAAGCTCAATAGCGCTAATACTTGGATCTTTAATATGTTTTAGTATGAGTTTTGGTGTTTTTACCTTAGCTAAATGATAATTTTCATTTGCTTCTAAGATCATGTATTGACCTTTTTTCCATTGTTTTAGCTTATATGGTCCTGTTCCTATAGGCATTTGATTAAATTTAGTAGTATTTAAATTTTCTTTTTCAAGTAAATGTTTTGGTAAAATTCCCACACTCAAAGCGTCTAAAAATGCAGGAAAAGGCTTTGAAAGTGTGATAATCAAATGATAATCATCAATGATTTTTACTTCTTTAACTGCGTCAAAATTTACCTTTGAGGGTGAATTTAACTTCTCATCTTTTAAAGCATTTATACTAAATTCCACATCTTTGGCACTAAATTTAGTCCCATCATGCCACAATATATCATCTCTTAAAGTAAATTCATAAACAAGCCCATCTTTACTAACTTTCCAAGATCTAGCAAGATCAGGCGCTAAGCTCATATTTTCATCAAAGCGTGTAAGTCCTGAAAACACAAGAGCAATTGCCACATCATGATCTTCACTAAAAAGCGGATTTATACGCTCTGGCTCATTTTCCACTGCTATAACGATCGTATCTTTTGGTGTAATAGCAAAAAGATTTAAAGCACAAAAAAACATTAAAAAAAATCTCAACATAAAAGGCCTTTCTTATAAGAATAAAGTGTAATTATAACGCTTTTTAATCATAAGCTTTGGTAAAAATTTCATTTTTATCATCAAATAAAAGTTGCAAATACCTCTCATATTGCTTTAGTATATCTACGATGATTTCTTGCTCGTTTAAATACTCTATATTATAACCATTACGCGAATCAGCAAAGAAAGTTTGTGGCTCAAAGATAAATTCTTTAGAATAAGTTGGCATAAATTTATCATCGATTATGCTTTGACTTGCTTGTTTTTTTACCACTTGCACTCCATAGATAAAATCTTTTGCAAATTCTTTTTTTATAATCAAACTTATACTTGATTTTTCTTGAACGATCTGTGTTTTCAAGCCGTAGTTTTTTAGACTTTGGCTGAGTGATTCCATAGCATTTTTAACTTTGGTATTTAAGAAATTTTGTATGTCTTGTTCTTTGCTTTGTTTTAAAATTCTAGCAAGTCTTTCTTTCCAAAATTCTCCTGTAAAATACACACTACTTTGACTAAGCTTAGTTAAAGAGTAATTCACATCTACAATTAAGCCTTTAAGCAATGAAAAACACATCAAACAAAGCAAAAATGCAAAAGGTAAAGCCACTATCATAGTGATACTTAAAATCGCCCCCAAGCCGCCTGAATACAGTAAAGAAGTAGCTAAAAGCGCAAGCAAAGAACCCCAAAGGATATTTTGCCATTTGTATGGCTCATGAGCGCCACCACTACTTAAAGAATTTAACACAAATATCCCACTATCTGCTGAAGTGATGAAAAACAAAGCTAAAACCAAAAGCGCAAGCAAAGAACTAAAATAAGAAAAAGAAAAATTTTGTAAAAAATAAAAAAGCAAACTTTCAGGTGCTGAAGTAAAAGGACTTAAAATATCATTGAAATTTAAAGCACTATTGCCAAAAATGCTAAACCAAAGTATATTAAAACTAGTAGGCACTACAAGCACGCCAAAAATAAATTCCCTTATCGTTCTACCACGAGAAATCTTAGCAATGAAAAAGCCCACAAAAGGCGCCCAACTAAGCCACCAAGCCCAATAATAAATAGTCCAATTATTAAACCATTCTATATGTTCTTTTTCATAATAATAAGTCTTAAAGCTCAAAGAAATTAAATTTTGCAAATAATTTCCAATATTAGAGCTAAATTGTGAAAGAATTTGAATGGTATTTGTTGAAAAAAGCACAAAAAGCATTAAACACACTGCAAAAACTAAATTTGCTTCACTTAAAATTTTTAAACCCTTTGTTAAGCCACTAATCGATGAGAGCGTGGCCAAAGAAATAATGATGATTATAATCACGCTTTGTTCTAAAAAGCTTTGTCCGTTTAAAATACCCAAATTTGAAAAGCCCGCATTTAGTTGAGATGCACTATAACCAAGTGTGGTACTAATGCCAAAAACCGTGACAATTAAAGCAAGCATATCAACTAAATTTCCCCAAAAACCATAAATTTTATCTTTAAGTAAAGGGTAAAAAGCACTACGCAAACTAAGAGGCATTTTATATCTAAAACCAAAATACGCCATAGCCAAAGCACACACTCCATAAATAGCCCATGGGTGAATTCCCCAGTGAAAGATAGTATGTAGCATAGCTTCTTCATCGCTTGTTTGCAAGGCTTTTTTATGTATGAGAGGTTCAGCCACACCAAAATACATAAGCCCCACACCCATACCCGTAGCAAAAAGCATAGCAAGCCAAGAAGTAAATTTAAAATGAGGTTTTTCATCATCATCGCCGAGTTTAATATCGCCAAATTTTGAAAGTGCAAGTGCGAGCATAAAACACACAAAAAAACTCACGCTTAATATATAAAACCATGAAAAATTTGCAAAAATTCCACTTTTTATATGATTGATAAAATCATTTGTAAGTTTAGGCAAGAAAATACAACTAAGGCTTAAAACAACTATAATACTAATACTTGGTAAAAATACTGCCTTTTTAAAACTTGTTTTTAACATGATTTTCCTTTTTATAGTTTTAAAATTTAAGTTAATACCTTTTTTACTATGTCAAAAAATATCTTAAATATAACTAAAATCAATAAAATAGCGAAGGTTGATAAAAATATAATTTAATTAATGTTTTAAAAACCAAGAAGTTAATTTTTGATTTGAAGGTGATTTTAGAATTTACACTAAGTGCAAATTCTAAATAAATCAATAAAGTATAATATGAACCTTTTGAGATCCATGAACTCCAAAAACAGTGATAAGTTCAATATCTGCAGTTCTTGATGGCCCTGCTATAAACAAAATATTGCTAGGTAAAATTTCATTTTCTTCTTTTACTAAATTCAATGCTTGGCTAATGCTTTTTACAATATTTTCTTTTTTTAATAAAACAATACAAAGCATAGGAGCCAAAGAAAGCATTCTTGGTTGAGTTTTATCAGACAAAACTAAAGCAACTCCATGTGAACTTACTCCAACTCTTGCTTGGATGATAGAAAAATCACTATGAAAAACTTCTTTTCGTATTTTTTCAATCTCTTGATTAAAACAAGTCTTTTTTTCGGCTTCAATTTTATTTATATCTAAATTTAAATTATCAGGATAAATAAGACTTTTATAGCCATAACTTTTAACAATTTGATTGACTTTTTCTTCTAATTTTTCTAACGAGCTTTCTTCTACTATGTATTTATTTGCACTCATTTTTTCTTTTAACTCACTATACATATCATCACTTGTTTTGATATGCTCTATAGGATCCATAGTCGGAATTTTTTCAAAAGATAAATGTGTATTTTTAATCTTATCCAAAATAGCTTTTTTGCTTTGTGAAGAAATTTCATTTATTCTACTCACACTTTACTCCTTGCATATTTTCAAGTTCTTTATAAAGATCAAGTTTTATTTGTGGAAATTCCTTATAAGCACTCCATTTTTTAACTACTGGTAAAGAATTTTTTCCTTTTTGCAAAAGCCAATTAAAATTATGTAAATTTGCTAAAGTATTTTTCCAAATAATAGGACTTGTAGCTACTTTTTCAAAAATCTTAAATGCCATAGCTTCAGCAGTATTTGGAGTGATATTATCAAAACTTCCTTGACCTACTTTTGCTGCTCTTAATTTGCGTATTAAATCCGCAAGAGGAATTCTTACCGGACAAACTTCAGAACATCTTCCACAAAGCGAGCAAAAAGTAAGAATATCACCATTTTCTTGCATACCAAAAAGATTAGGACTTATGACTTCTCCAATCGGCCCTGGATATACACTTTGATAAGTATGGCCGCCTATTTTATCATACACAGGACAAAAATTCATACAAGCCCCACATCTTATACAACGCAAAGCTTCATAATAATCTTCATCATTTAGCATTTTGCTTCTATTATGATCAAAAAGAATAATATGCACTTCTTTTGGGCCATCTAAATCTCCATTTTTTCTAGGTCCTGTAATGATATTGTTATAAGTTGGTATAAATTGACCCGTAGCTGATGGAGTAAGTAAAGACACCATAGTGGCAGCATCTTCAAAGCTTTCCATAACTTTTTCTATACTACAAAGTGCTACATGTATATCACTTGCTGTGGTGCACATCCTACCATTTCCCTCATTTTCTATAAGCCAAAAAGCGCCTTCTTTAGACATAGCAAAATTTACTCCGCTAAGCCCCATTTTAAGTCCTTCAAATTCATCTCTTAAATGCTTTCTTGCAATAGAATTTAGCTTTTCTGGCTCACTTTCTAAATTAGAGCCTAATTTTTCTTGAAAAATTTTACCGATTTCATAGCGGTTCTTATGCACCGCTGGAACTACAATATGCACGGGAGTTTCATCATTTAACTGCAATATAAGTTCGCCTAAATCTGTTTCTATGGCTTTTAAGCCTTTGGATTCTAGGTAGTGGTTTAAACCTATTTCCTCACTAGCCATAGATTTACCTTTTAGAATTTTACCGATGTTTTTTTCTACCATTAATTCATATATAATCTCACAGGCATCCTCATCAGAACTCGCCCAATGGACATTTATGCCATTTTTAGTGGCATTTTGTTCAAATTCTAAAAGCCTATCGTGCAAAGTTGATAAAGCATTGTTTTTAGCTTGCTTAGCTTTAGATCTTAGTCCTTGCCAATCATTAAATTTCTCATCTATAACTTTTAAACGATTTTTTTGCAAAGTATGCATGGCAGATCTTAAATTCTCTCGCATTTGCTTATCATGAATTTTCACATCCACAATTTGTTCATGTGTCATTTTCATATCGCAACTCCTTCAAGACGCTTGTTTAAAAAATCATACAAATGAATTCCTTTTATATCAAGCCCCATTTTACTCATCGTGCCTGCAATATTCATCAAACACCCACCATCAGAACTTAATACATATTTTACGCCTGTATTTTGGATATCTTTGATTTTTTCTTGTGCCATAGAATTTGAAATTTGAGGCTCTTTCACAGAAAAAGTTCCTCCAAAACCACAGCATTCTTCTTCAAATTCTAGAGGAATTAATTCCACATTTTTGAGTTTTTTTAGCAGATTTTTGCTCGCTTGTATGCTTTTTTGAATTCTTAATGCATGGCAGTTAGAGTGCCAAGTCACTTTTATAGGTTCGCCTTTGTCTTCATAATCAACCTTTAAAACCTCATCTAAATACTGACTAAGATCAATCACTCTAGAGCTAAATTCCTTTACCAAGTTAAAATGCTCATCATCTTTGAAAAGCTCTAAATAATCATGACTCATCATCCCCGCACAAGAACCGCTTGGCACTACTATAGGATAATCTTGAGTAAAAAGTTTTATATTATGCAAAGCTATATTTTTACTTTCTTTAAAATACCCTGAATTAAATGAGGGTTGAGAGCAGCAAGTTTGCTGCTTTTTAAATATAACCTCAACCCCCTCTCTTCTTAAAAGTCTAACCGCGTTTAAAACACTTTCTTGCATTATCGCACTACCCAAACAAGTAGCAAATAAATACACTTTTTTCATCATCAATCCTTATTTTAAAAGCACTGCTTCAGGGATAATCCCGTGGAAGAAAAATGCTATAACAAAAGTCCAAATTCCTATTAGAATTATAAAACCTATTGAGTATTTTAAAGTAAATCTAAACAATTCAGATTCTTTTCCTACAAGTCCAACTGCTGCGCAAGCTACCGCTATACTTTGAGGAGATATCATTTTACCCACAACTCCACCAACAGAATTTGCTGCTAAAAATAAAGTTTCTGAAATTCCTAATTTTTGAGCACTAACTTGCTGTAATGTCCCAAAAAGCAAATTTGAACTAGTATCAGAACCTGTTAAAAACACACCTATCCATCCTATGATGGGAGAAAAAAATGCATAAGCATCGCCTGTATTTGAAAAAGCAAGTCCTAAAGTAGTGCTCATACCGCTATTTTTAGCTATAAAGGCAAAAGCAACTACTAAGCCTATAGTTAAGCATGGAGTGGCCATTTCTTTTAAAGTTTCCCAAAAACACTCGGTAGCTTCGTTGATTTTTATTTTCAACACAACAATACTCATTAAAGCAGCCACTAAAATAGCAGTTCCTGCTTGTGCTACTAAATCTATAGTATGTGATGGAATCATTGTTTTTGTAATTTGTGGATTAACTATATCAGGACTTATGATAGCTCCTAAGGCTTCATTAAATTTCAAAGTAAATTGCATAAAATTTAATATTCCATCTTTAGCAAATAAAGCCTTAAACCAAGGTTGAGTCCATATAATAATACAAATAATCAAAAGTATAAAAGGAATCCAAGCTAAAAATACTTTTTTAAATTCTAGCTTTTGTGAGTTTTCAAAGTCTTTTACATCATCTAATCTAAAAATATTTTTTGGCTTCCAAAATTTTAAAAATATCGTAGTAACAGACAAAGAAACAACCGCTGAAATAATATCTGGAAGTTCTGCGCCTAAATGATTTGAACTCCAAAATTGTGTAGCAGTAAAAGAAACGGCTGCGACAAAAATAGCAGGAAAGGTTTCTTTAACCCCTTTAAAACCATCCATTAAAAATACTATAAAAAATGGTATAGTCAAGCTAAGAGGCACAAGCATTCTACCCACCATAGCTGAAACACCGTGCTGTTCTATACCTGCTAGATTACTCATCGCTATAATAGGAATTCCAACTGCTCCAAAAGCTACCGGAGCGGTATTGGCTATGAGACAAAGTCCTGCGGCATATAATGGTCTAAGCCCAAGTCCTACAAGTAATGCAGCGGTGATAGCCACTGGCCCTCCAAAACCTATAGCGCCTTCTAAAAAAGAACCAAAACAAAATCCAATCAAAATCACTTGAATTCTATGATCTGGAGTGATACTCATAACACTTTGTTTTATCACTTCAAACGAGCCTGATTTGATAGAAAGTTTATATAAAAATATGGCCGCGATGATGATCCAAGCTATAGGCCAAATACCATTTGCAAAACCTTGTATAAAGCTAGCACCTAATAAAGAAAACGGCATATCATAAGCAAACAATGCCACAACACTTGATAAAATAAGAGTTAAAAAACCTGCTTGATAGCCTTTGAGTTTGAAAACTACAAGAGAAAGCAAAAAGCACAAAATAGGCAAAAAAGCCACCAAAGCACTTAAAAGTATGTTGTCAAATGGATTATATATTTGTTGCCACATATTTTTCCTTTTGATAAAAATTTCCAATATCTAGCTTAACAAATATTTTTATTTTTGTGTATTTTTGTTAGAAAAAATTAACTATATGGGTATAAGAGTAACATTTCGTATAAAAATTCTCTTTTAATAAAAACAAAAATTTACACTTTACAAATGAAATATAAAGTATTGTTTATATTTGAAACAAAATATAAATATAATAAAAATATTTATATCAAAAGTATTTTTAAATCAAATTTTTCATCACACTTTAAAGCTAAAAGCATGATTTTGCTTTTAGCTTGGCACTATGGAGTTTTTGCGTGCGGTTTTTTGGAGTGAGAATATACAGAGTAAAAGTATAATACTATATAAAACACTAGTGGATTTTATGACATTTGATGTGATTTCATCTTGGTTTATAGCTTTAGAAATTTCGGTATATTTTTTACCTAAAAATTCTTTTGCTATGGTTAAATTTTGTTCTTTTAAATCTAAGATATTATCTTTGTTTTCTATGATTAACTTCTTAGCCGCGTCTAGTTCTACAAAAGAAATGTCTTGATAATGCCAAGATAGGTTAAAATCTTTATGAGAAATTTTTGCAAGATTTAGAATAGAACTAGAATTTAAATCTTGAATGGCTTTTTCAATTTTACTTTCATGAAGTTTTTCTGATGAAAAAACACCTGTAAAAAGGTTGATAAATTGTGGTTTTTCAATTAAAACAGCAAAAAAACCAATATATGCCAAAGCTGCAATAAAAAAACGCAGGCATTTTTTACAAAAAAACACCAAACTAACAAAAGAAACTAATAAAATATAACAACATACAATAAGAGCTTCTAAAGCCGGTGTAACTATAAAATCAAAAACTGATTGAACAACACTGTCGTTTTGTAACAAAAAAAGAAACAAAGCATACAATGCAATCATTACAACTGTGAAATTAAGTATTTTTAAAAAACTTGTGTGATGATTACTAGTGTTTCTATATATAAACAATAATGTAAAATTAATCCATTCAGTAAAATTATACAATTCTTCTTTTAAAAATTTTGCAGTAGTATTTTTAAAATCTATATTATCATTTATGCTTGTAGCTTTTATCATAGTTTCTTTTTCTTTTGCATAAAGTTCTAGTTTATGCCATTCTTGAGCCTCTAAAATATTATTTTGACTTATACCCTAAAAGAATCTTTTAAATTTTTAGCACATCTTAATTTATGCTTGTTATCGATCTGATTTATTTTTTCTTTTTCTTCATTTTGCATATTTTTAATTTTGTTTTTATAAGCTTCATCTTGATAATTATCTTCTATATAATCTTCAATTGATTTAAAATCTAATTTATCTATATTGACATTTGTTAAATTTATAGCCTTTTGTTCTTTAAAATAACAAGCACTAAAATTTGGAGCCTTATCAAAAATTACTCCATAAAAACAAGCTATTTTTTCAAATTCACACTCATGAAAATCAACATAACTATAAAATTTAGAATTGTTAAAATAGGCATTATCTTCGAAATGGGAATTTGAAAATTCTAATTTTGTTATTTCCTTGTTTCCAAATTCACTATCCACAAAATAACTTCTATCTTCAATTTTATTTTTCCATAATTCTATGTCCTCTATAATACAATTTTTTATAAAAAGATACTTTTCAAATGTGTTTTCTTGTAAACTTAAAAACTTAATTTTTTTATTGTACTTATCGTGACAGTCTAAAAATACCAAATGACTTGAAAATGTATTATTATGAATAAATACACTTCTTTTAAATTTGCACTGAAAAAAACTTAATGATTTCTCAAAAATATTATTTTCTATCTTTGTTTCGTATCTATCAATAATACAATCGTAAAAATACAAATGACTTTTAATTATCGTTACATTATTTTTTTCTACATCCCTTGGTTTATTAATACATAAATTAACATTGCAATTCTTAAAAATAAAATTATATGGAATATCCTTTATTTTATCAAATGATAAAAGCATATCTATTTTACTATCTTTTTTACCACAAATCAGATACCATTCTTCATCATCAAAGAATAGCTCATCTTTTTGCCTAAAATTTTCTTTTTTCAACTCTGTCGAATCTATTAATTCTACTAATTCTAATGTTTTTTTTATTTCTTTTATTTCTTTTATTTCTTTTATTTCTTTTATTTCTTTTATTTCTTTTATTTCTTTTATTTCTTTTATTTTTTTATATCACTTGGTGTGTATATATTGTCCTTTTTTACTTTTAGAATCTTAGATAAATCATCTTTAATTTTATCTTCATTAGCTTTATTCTTACCATTCTGATGTGTTTTTTTACAACATTTATTTAAAACATTAATTATTTTTTCAAATATTTCTTTTATCATTTTATCTTCCTATATTTCAGCTTGGCACTATGGAGTTTTTGCGTGCAGTTTTTTGGAGTGAGAAAAGAACCAAAAACATTAAGATAGTATAAGTAAATGTCATTACCATTACTAACGGATCTTCAATTTTTATTTTATCGTTTAAAACTTTACCTATAAGTGGATTTAAAACAATAGGATAATACACAATAACTATAATAAAATTTATATAACTTAATATAACACAATAATATCTTAAATACAAAGAGTCAATACAAATCACTAAAAAAAATATACCCAAAAAAACAACTATTTTAATCAAAGGAACAAATAAGCCGAAATTTATCACAAAAAGCATTAACTGCATCACAGCAAAAATAATAGCAATCAATAAAAATTTGCCTACTTTAAATTTAATTTTTTTAAAAATAACACTTCTTTTTTGTTTGTCACTATAATACAATGAAGCCATGAATATAATTATTGGAGTAAGAAACAATAAAAGCAAACAAGATAAAGGAAAAATCTTAGCAGCTGCAACAATTTTATCATCACCATAAAAACTAAATGACTTTAAAAAAGAAAAAATATTAATTTCTTTTATCTCTAAAAAATCAATATTTGTAAAATTAAATATACATATAAAATATACTGCTATCAATATAAAACAATTATTTATCACTTTAAGCAAATCTGTATGATGATCGCTAAGTTTTCTATAAAACAACAACAAACACCAATCGACTTTTTGTTTAAGACGCAAAGATAACTTATCAAAAACTTCATCTCTTTCATATTTTGAGAGTATATCATTTGAATTTAATTCTATTTCTTTACAATAAAGCTCATATTTATGAAAATTTGAAGCTTCTAAAAGATTATTATCTTTTATTAATGCATTTTTAAAAACCCTAAAAGAATCTCTAAAATCATTTGCAAATTTATCTAAAGATTTTTGATATTGTTCATTTTTGTCTTCATTAAATTTTTCATATTCTTGATTTATTTTTTCTTGCAAATTATCAAAAATAAAATTTAAATTTGTATTTACGGCATTTAAATTTCCCTTAAAAATCACTTGAGAAAAATTTGGAGTTTTGTCAAAAGTTACTCCGTAAAAACTAGCTATTTTATTAAATTCACATGCGTGAAAATCAGCATAACTATAAAAAATAGAGTTGTCAAAATAAATATCATTTTGGAAATTTGCATTTGATAAATTTATCTTAGACTCTTTAGACTTTTTATCTCCAAAGCAAATATATTTAAAATAACATTTGTTTTTAAACTCGTTTTCGTATAAATTGATATTTTCTATAAAGGAATCTTGCACAGAAAGAATCCCATTAAAATTATTTCTAAATAATTCCAAATTTGAAATCTTCGTATTGAGAATAAATTCAATGTTACTTAAAAAAGTATTATTTTGCATATGTATGGTATTTATAGTGCAATTTTTAAATAAAAAAGTGAAATTTTGATTTGTCTTTGTAGAATATATATAAACATATTTTTAAATAAAACATGTTCAAAAATAAAGTCATTTTTGATATTGACTTGAGAAATAGTGAAATGTTCATCAAAATGACAGCCTAAAAAATGTATTGATTTATCATAATATTGATTATCTAAATGGGCTTTATTATTAATCGAAAGTTGATTTTTTATCAATCCATTTATAAACATAAAATTAAATTTTTTTAATAACTCAGGATTTAAAATTATGCCGGATTCAAAATTACTAACTATGAATCTTTTCGCATAAAAATCATAAGTAATATGAGTTTTATGCAATTTTAACTCTCTAGAAATAAAATTTTGAGATTGTATTATATCTAAATAAATATTTTTACATATAGTAATAGGGTGTTTAAATATATTTCTATGATTATAATATTCAAAAGACATATAAAAATCTGCTCTAAATCTTTCATTTTGTCTTTGAGTTATTATATTTTCCAATTGGCATAGTAATTCATCTATAAAGAAAATTAAAGGCTTAAAACTAATCATGCTACGATCCTAAATTAATTCTGATTATTCTCTATAATTTTTATTTCTTCTTCGTTTAGGTTGTAAAGTTTATAAACGATAGAGTTTATTTTGGTTTCTTGGGTTTTGGTGTTTGCGTTTTTGTCTTGCTCTTTTAAAACTAAAATCTCATCGACTAAGCTTATAAGCTCGTTTGCTAGTTTTTCATTTTTAGAATTATTTTTGGTATAGGAAGTCTTTCTAAAAATGCTTTTTTGTATCTAAATCCATTTTCACCTAAGTTTCCACCGGCGTAAAATGTTTTAAATATAAAAGCCACAAAATCATTGTTTAAAAAAGCAATGAGATATTTTAGATTTTCCCCTGTTAAAATAAAACTTGTTGCTTCTGCGTAAAAATTTAACTTTGTATCTAAATAAAATTGTGGTTTTCTTACTATTTCACTATACACTATCTTTTCTTTTTCAAATTCTTCCAAATAAGCACAATTTCTAAGGTTATAAGGTGTTTTTCCTTTGTCAGTTCTTTTTTCTAAAGTTTTATAATACGGCTTTAAATGCTGTTTTAAGCTAGGGTATTCATCTATGTTTATTGCTTCTATCTTTTCTCCACTTTTGCTTTTATAGCCATTGTGAGTGTTGATTACCCAAAGCCCTGCCCATTCATAACTATATCTTTTTATATCTCTACCGCGTAGCATTTTGCGTATGAGTTTGGCGGTGCGTTCTTTTTCGGCTTCATCTTTGCATTTAGCTAGAATTTCATCTCTTTTTTCAGTAGTGATGATAAAGGCTTCGTTATAGCCCGTTTTTATGCCATAGTTTATATTAAGCCCATGCCAGTCTTTAAGTGGAATGCCGTGCTTTTCTATCTTTGCTTTTAGCGCGTTTGTGCCCTCATCATTAAAAGTAAAGCTTTCTTTACTTAAAGAATTTTGTGCGATTTTGTTAAAATCTAAAATGCTTTCTATGTTAAAGTCGTTTTCTTTTAAAAGCTCGGTGTTTGGGGGTAGGTACTTAAAGATACTATCTTTAGTTTTTGCTTTTTCAAAGCTTAGTATGGAAGTATCTACCGTGGCACTATCAAAGACTTTTATACCATTTAGATCGATGTATTCTAAAAGCGTAGTATTTTTAAGTAAAAATTCACGCAAAGGCTCTCCATAACCTGCTCTTGTGTATTTGTTTGAAGTGATGAAAGACAAAACGCCATTTTGCTTTAGCACATTAAACCCAAGCTCATAAAAGTAGGTATAAATGTCGCTTGTGCCTTTATATACTTTATAGTTTTTGGCTAAATTTGGCTTTAGTTCTTTGATGTCTTCTTGTCTGATGTAAGGCGGGTTACCGATGATGAGATCAAACCCTTGAAAATTCCCACCCTCATCAAGCACTTCGCTAAATTCAAAACGCCATTCAAAAGGATTTGCACTTTCTAAGTCAAATATACTCTCATAAAGCTTTTTAAGCTTTTTAAATTCTTTCTTAGCGGCACTTTCATCAAAGTCAAATTCAAACATATTTTTAGAGAAAAATGCTCTAAAATTCTCATCTTTTTCATCTTGTGCTAAAAAATCGCCGTATTTTTTAGAGTATTCATTAGCACCGTTGGTAAGTTGCTTGATCTCTTTGGCAAATTTGTCTTTTAAGCAGAAATTTTTAAAAGACTCTTTGAGGTTTTTGATCTCTTTTGCGATGAGAGTTTTGTCGGTGTAAAAGCCTTCTTTGTAGTCTTTGACTATGCGTTTGTATTTATCCATGCGTTCTTTGATGTTTGGGTAGTGAGAAAGGCTTTTGTGAATTTCAAAATAACTTATAAGCGAATTTCCGCATTTTATGTTGATATCGATGTTTGGTAGGGTTTTAAGATCATGATAGTTTGTATCATCAAAGCTTTCATAAAAGCTGTGTTTTAAAAGCTCTATCCAAAGCCTTAGTTTAGTGATCTCACATGAGTTTGGGTTGATATCTACTCCAAAAAGGTTGTTTTCTATGATGTCTTTTTTACGCTCGAAAAGTTCTTTTTGGCAAAGGTGGGTTTTGTCTTTGTCAAAATCAGGGCGTTTATACTCTAAAAACTGGCCTTTGTGATTTTGCACTAAAATTTCATCATTTTGCACGCTTAGGTAAAAGTCCTCTTCAAACAAACCAAGCTCATAATGCACCATAAGCATGGCATTTAAAGCTGAAACTAAAAAATGCCCACTTCCCACTGCAGGATCGCAAATGCGTATGGAATTTAGCAAGGCTAGTTTTTGCTCTTGAGAGATTTTTTCTTGGCGTAGCTGGGTTCTTAGCTCGCTTAACTTGGTGGCATTTAGCTTAAAAGTATGGTTAAACTTATCAAGCACGACTTTTTCTATACTTGCTTTACACATATATGAAGTAATAAAGCTTGGGGTATAAAAACTACCTTCTTTGTAGCCATTTAGTTTTTCAAAGACATTTCCTAAAACGCTTGAGTTGATGAGTTCTTTTTGTTTGATGAGTTCTTCGCTTTGCTCATCTGCTCCAAAGTCAAAGCTATCTAAAAACTCAAACAAATACTCAAGCAAACCTACTTTGCCTTTTTTACTTTTGCCTTTGTCATCTTTTAACTGCGTGTGTGGGTGATACTCTAGCAAAGCGTCATTTTCTAAAGTGGCGATTTCTAGTGTGGTTTTTTCGATGGCTTGTTTTTCAAAAAGTGATGAATTTAAATAAGGCAAATAGCTAAATTTACTCTGCGTCCTTGTGTGCTTTTCTTTAGCTAAGATATCAAAGAAAAGATGTGAAAGGGTAGTAAAATTTGGAATTTTTTCATAGTTTAGAAATTTAAGGGTTTTATCATCGTTAAATCTAACTAAATTAGACTCAATAAGCTTTAAAAATAAAATGCGGTTTAGCCAAAGTATGATGAATTTTAACACCTCTTCAAAGTCATGCTTTGGAAGCTTGCTCGCTATGAGATGATAAAGTGTGCCTTGGGCTTGTTTGCTTTGCTCACTTTGTGTGATGATGAATTTAGAAAGCTGTTTGCTCTCGCTTAAACCTAGGATGTATAAAAGCTCTTTATAGAATGCGTTGTTTAGTGAGTTTGCGTCATTTGGGCTAAATTCATTTAGCAAAAAGTCTCTATGAAAGGTTTTAAAAATGCTTGCTAGATTTTTGAAATTTGACTTTTGCTTGTCTTTTAAAAAGGCTAAATCGATGAAAAAGCCTTTTAAGCTTTCTTTGGAATTTTCTATAAGTTTGCTTGCTTCTTTGTAAAATTCATCAGTGTTGCCTTTAAAAAGTGAATTTGGGCTTTGAAATTCTTCAAAAAGCTTTTTAAAGCTTGTGTTTTTATAAAAAAGCTCTTCAAATTCACTAGCTTTGAAAATGTAGAATTTATAAAAGTCTGTGATGATGATAAATTTCAAACTAAAGCTATGCTCTCTGTTTCTAAAATAATACAAAATGGCTTCATGCAAGGCTTTGGAATTTGGCTTTGCGTGGATGATGAATTCTTTTGAGTTGGGCTTTTTAGCTTCGATGAGAACTTCTAAGTCTTTGCTAAACTCATCTTTAGCAATGGCTAAATCAATCTCGCTTTTGCCTTTTTGCTTGGTTTTGATGTGGGTTTTGAAATTTAGAGTGGTTAAAAATGGACTAAGTGTGTTAGCTACAAGATAATCTTCATTTTCACTTTGTGAGCTTTCAAGCCTTTTTATATACTGCATTAAAGCCTTGCTAAAAGTGTCAAATTCATTTTGTGTAATTTGCTTTTTGCGGTAGTAGGGGTTGAAAAAATCTTTTTCATTTAGCAAAGTAAAGTGCATTTTTAACCTTTATAAAGAATATTTTATATTTTACTAAAATTTACTTTAAAGGATTGAAAAGACTTTATGAAAATATAAAAACAAATAAATTAAAAATTAATAAAAAATTATTAGATAATATTTATTATTGCATTTTTTATATTTTTATACTAAGAAAATTTTAATACTAAAGTTATACAATAAGTTTATATTAAAAATATCAAGGAGGCAAAATGGGAAAAATTTTAGTTTTCTGTTTAGCGCTTGTTTCTTTTGTTTGCGCTAAAAATGAATTTTTTACAAGTGAAGTAAGCTCACTTTACTTAAGCAAAAATGACACAAAAGCTGTTGGTAGATTGCTACCCACAAATCCTTTTGAAGTATTAAAAACTGATGGAAATAAAGTTTTGGTCAAGATCACAGGCTATGTTAATCCTGCTTCGCCTTCTGTGCTTTATTACAACGATAGTCAAAGAATCATAGTTGCTGCATTTTCTAAAAATACAAAACTTGATTTTAAAACTTATACTAAAAGCAAAAATGGAAAATGGGATAAAGCTACCATAGAAGTTTGGACTGACAAGAAAGATTTTGCAAAAAGCAACAAAGAAATGTTTATAAAAGCTAAAGAGCTTTATATGAATAATTGCGGAATTTGTCATAGCGTTCATAAAGAAAGTGAATTTAGTGCTAATGGCTGGCCTGCTACTTTTAGATCAATGGTAAATAGAACAGGAATTGATAAGAAAGATCATTGGCTAGTAATACAGTATTTGCAAAAAAATGCAAAAGATTTTAAGGAGGTAAAGTAAAATGGGACTTGATAGAAGAAAATTTTTAAAAATCGGAGCAGGGTTAAGCGTGTTGCCTTTAGCTCCTAGTTTGGTCATGAGTAAAAATATAGAAGTTTCTCAAATAAATTCTGGTTTAGTAAAAAATGGAAGTGTGATAACAGCAGCACATTGGGGAATTTTAAAACTTACCATTAAAGATGGTGTGGTAATTAAAAGTGAGCCATGGGAAAAAGTAACACAAATTGACAATCCTTTACAACACTATACAGCAGATATGATCTACAAATCGCGCGTGAAATATCCTTATGTTAGAAAAAGCTATCTTGAAAATCCCGACAATCCAAAACCTGAACTTAGAGGAAAAGATGAATTTGTGCGTGTAAGTTATGATGAGGCTATAAAACTTATAGCAAAAGAACTTAAAAAAACAAGAGAGCAAAAAGGAACTCAAGCTATATTTGGTGGAAGCTACGGATGGAAATCTAGTGGAAATATGCAAAATTGTAGAATATTGCTCCATAGATTTTTAAATGTCACAGGTGGTTTTGTAGGGACTACCGGAGATTACTCAACCGGAGCTTCTCAAATAATAATGCCTTATGTTGTAGGCTCTATTGAAGTGTATGAACAGCAAACTTCATGGGAAAACATTTTAGAACATTCTAAAATAGTAGTTATTTGGGGTGCTAATCCTATCGCTACTTTAAGAATAGCTTGGACTTCAAACGATCAAAGAGGTCTTGCTTACTTTGAAAAATTAAAAAATAGTAAAATCAAGGTTATTTGTATAGATCCTATAAAAACCGAAACTGCTAAATTTTTAAATGCACAATGGATCTCTCCAAAACCAAATACAGATGTTGCTATGATGATAGGCATGGCTAGTCATTTGATCGAAAAAAATAAAGTCAATTATGAATTTTTAGAAAATTATACAAGTGGATTTGATAAGTTCAAAGCTTATTTAGATGGCAAGAATGATGGTATTAAAAAAGATACAAAATGGGCAAGTAAAATTTGTGGAATTGATGAAAAAATCATCAAAACACTAGCTGAAAGTTTTTATGATAACCCTACTATGATCATGAGTGGTTGGGGCATGCAAAGAGCTCATCATGGCGAGCAACCTCATTGGATGTTAATAACCCTAGCTTCAATGCTTGGTCAAATTGGCACTAAAGGTGGTGGATTTGGCTTAAGTTATCACTATAGTAATGGCGGTGTTCCATCATGCAAAGGTGGTGTTATAGGAGGTATTACAGCAGGAGCTGTGGGAATTTGGGAAAATGGTAAATTTAAAGGTATGCCAAAAAATGGAGAATCTCAAGGTGGTGCTGAATGGTTACAAAATACTGCTAGTTATTCTTTTCCTGTAGCTAGAATAGCTGATGCTTTATTAAATCCTGGGAAAGTTATAGACAATAATGGTTCTAAAATAACCTATCCTGATATTGACTTTATTTATTGGGCAGGTGGAAATCCTATAGTCCATCATCAAAACACAAACACTAACATCAAAGCATGGCAAAAACCAAGAACTATAGTTGTAAATGAAATTTATTGGACTCCAACTGCGAAAATGGCAGATATTGTAATGCCTACCACAAGTTCTTATGAACGAGATGATATTACCATGAGTGGTGATTATTCTAATATGAATATAGCTCCAATGAAGCAAGCAGTATTACCAATAGGCGAGAGCAAAGATGACTATGAAATTTTTGCTGATATTTGTAAAGTGTATGGAGATGATGTATTTAATGCTTATACCGAAAATGGTAAAAAAGCAAAAGATTTTATTAAAGAATACTACAATAGCGCTTTAAAACAAACTCAAGCTTATGGGGATGTATTTGAGCCAAAAATGCCAAGTTTTGAAGAATTTTGGGCTAAAAATGAGCCTATAACTTTTTCTCCAACTATAGAAAGTATGGAATGGGTGAGATTTTCTGAATTTATTGAAGATCCTATCTTAAATGCTCTAGGCACTGAATCAGGCTTGATAGAAATTTACTCAAAAACTATCGAAAAGTATAACTATAAAGACTGCAAAGCACATCCAATGTGGATGGAGCCGATAGAATGGTTAGGAAATGCTACCAAGGAAACACCTTTTCATCTACTAACTAATCATCCAACAGATAGGCTTCACTCTCAAATGTGCCATACCTCATTGCGTGAAAAATATGCAGTAAATGATAGAGAACCTATCTTAATCAACCCTATTGATGCTAAAAAACTTGGAATCAAAGATGGTGATATTGTAAGAGTTTTCAATAAAAGAGGTCAAGTTCTCGCAGGTGCTGTGGTAACTAAAGACATTATGCCAAATGTTGTAAGATTATGCGAAGGTGGCTGGTATGATCCAAATGATGAAGGAATGTGCAAATACGGAAATGTAAATGTCTTAACTATTGATATGCCAACTTCTGAATTAGCAAACGGAAACATTTCTCATACAGGCTTAGTAAATATAGAAAAATATAAAGGATTACCGCCTAAAATAACAGCATTTACAGCTCCAAAAGGCGCTGTATAAACATTCTCTTTCTTAGAAGATAATTTCTTCTAAGA
>NZ_JAKMSK010000040.1:0-644 GCF_025772605.1 Campylobacter sp. CNRCH_2016_0050h
GAAGACAAGAACAAGTAAAATAGAGTTTGCTGCAGATAAAATTAAGCTTTATCAAAGAGAATTAAAATTTGAAGGGGATAAAACAATATACACCGAAGAAAAAGCACAAGCCAATATCACGCTAAAAGATGGTAAAAAGGGTGCTAAAGTAGAATGGAATATAAGTGGAGACGCTACTTTAAATGATCATGATACAACATTTAATTCTAGTGGTGAAGCTAAAGCAACTATTACTTCCAAAGCTCCATTTAAAGATAACCCTGTAATTAATGTAAATACTATTGGACAAAGTGTTAGCACTACTATTACTTATGTAGATAAAGAATATATTCCTAGTATTATTTATCCTAGCTATAAGGGTTATAAGCAAACCATAGAATTAAATCAAGATTTTCATCTTGAGGTAAGTAATTTAATCCCGAATACAGAAATTGAAATATATCATGATTTTTTATCAGCGGCTAAACCAAAGCAAGATCATGTTAGAGTAAATTCAAATGGTAAGGCTACTTTGGAATTTTATGGAGTATCGAATCCATTGTGTAGTAATTTCAATATTCAATTTAAATATATGAAAACAAAAAATAAGTCAGCGGATTTTTTTACAGATGAAATTTATATATATAAACAGCTTACCTTGATTG
>NZ_JAKMSK010000041.1:0-600 GCF_025772605.1 Campylobacter sp. CNRCH_2016_0050h
AGCATTTAATGCAAGTAGGTTAATTTGATCAGCAATATCACCTATTATAGAAGTAACATTTTTAATCTCTTCACTTTGAGCAATAACTTCACTAGTTTTATGAGATACATTTTGCATAGAAGAAGTAATCTCTTCTAATGCTGCTGCTGTTTCTTCTAAAGAAGAAGCTTGAGAAGATGAAGAATCTGTTAAGTCTTTAACAGCACTTTGTAATTTACCACTCTCATCTGCTAATAAAGAAGCAAATTCAGATGATTGTCTTAGCATAGCTACTATTTCTTGACCTAATACATTAGTAGTTACTTCAACTCCACCTTTAGCATTTTTAACTTCAGTAGTAAAGTCTAATGCCTTATAGCTATCAAATACTCTATTGATTTCATTCATATTAGAACCAACTTTTGCTTGTAATACATCAAGCATATCATTTAATACATTTTTTAATTCTATTAATTGAGGATTAGCAGGAATTGCTGTTATTCTTGCTGTTAGATTACCACCTTCTATTTCTTTAGCTGTATCAACTGATTGTTCTACTGCTTTAGCATCTTGTTCTAATGCATTTTTAGTTTTAGTGATGTTTTCATTGATGGCTTTGGC
>NZ_JAKMSK010000042.1:0-579 GCF_025772605.1 Campylobacter sp. CNRCH_2016_0050h
AGTATCACTTGTCTTAGTATCTTTTATATCTCCTTGTTTTAAATATTCAATACTAATCTTGAAATCTTTAATACTATAATCACTAATGCCACTAAATTCTAAAGTAGCTTCACCCTTATCATTAACATTAAAGCTTTCTTTTTTAGGAGTAACTTTTTCATCTTTTAATACTTTTACAGCACTATCAGCTAATAAACCACTAACAGTAATTTTAAAATCACTCTTATAATCTATGGTATTTAACTCACTTTTAAAGCTTGGATATACAAATATAGGATCAAATTTTCTAACATCATAAGTAATAGTTTTACTTAAATTTTTACCCATAGCATTTACACTAATTACAGGATTAGCTTTAAATGGAGCCTTAGAAGTAATAACTGCCTTAGCTTCACCACTAGCATTAAATGTTGCTTCTTGACTACCTAAAGTAGCATCTCCATTTAAACTCCATTCTATTTTTTCATTAGGCTTGCCACCTTTTAAAGTAACTTCTACATGATCTAAAATTAAATCATTGGTATTTTTACCATTAATATATGCATCAATGGTTTCTTTATTACTCTCTAAGCTTAACTT
>NZ_JAKMSK010000043.1:0-567 GCF_025772605.1 Campylobacter sp. CNRCH_2016_0050h
TTAAGTTCTTTACAAATAGAAGCTTTAAAAAGCATTGGAGTAAAAAATAAAGGATATATTTTTATTAAAGAAGATGGAAACCCTTATAAAGATATAAGATGGCATTGGGATAAAATAAATCAAAAATTAAAAACTCCTATTAGATTGCATGACTTAAGACATTTAATAGGATATATAGGTATTAATATGGGTATATCTTTAGAAGCCATTGGAGAAACATTAGGACATTCAAGCATAGGAGTTACAAAAAGATATGCAAATATTAAAAATGAAACTATTAATAATACTCTAAATGCTATTTTTAGTAATTTTAAAACTGAAAAACACTAATTTACAATGGTTTTTTAGGTTTTTCGGTTTTTTGGTTAAGTGTGATTAAAATTTTAAACTATTTTTAGAGCTATTAAGTTTTAAATATTCATCAAGATCATCTTTTTTAAAAACAAGTTTTTTGCCAATTTTACAAAAAGGAACTTTTCCTAAATTACAATCCTTGTAAAGTTTTGAAGTGCTTATTTTTAAATAATTTGAAGCCTGTTGTACATTTAAATTTTCATCAGTTTTATT
>NZ_JAKMSK010000044.1:0-536 GCF_025772605.1 Campylobacter sp. CNRCH_2016_0050h
ATCTCAAGCAACAACCTGATATACCCACCCTTATACCAAGTTTTATTAGCTTTTATAAGAGCTTGTCCTAATTTATAAGTAAAACACTCCTTTTCCTTTAAGGCTTCTTTATAGTCAGGATAGCTTTCTAAAGGAGGTAATACCAATGATGGATCTTTTTTTATTTTTTCCTGATAGATTTTTTGTTCTCGTATATGCTTGTCAAATATATATGATAATATAAAAGGCATTCTTATATAACCTAAAAAAGATTTTGAATTTACTATTATAGCTTGACCTAATTTATAAGAGAGATGGTTATGAATACGGAATGTTGCAGATTGAGAATATACAATTTGCACTCGCTTAATAATTGGTTTTGGTTTATTAATTTTTTGTTCTTTTAATTTTATTTTTAATTTTTTATAAACAATATCTTGTTCTAGATTTAATATTCTTAGTTTTTTCTCCTGAATATCATATGAGTTTAAAATTATTTTTAAATTATTTTTTTCTTGATTTAATTTCTGGTTTTCTTGAAGAAGATTATTTTTTTC
>NZ_JAKMSK010000045.1:0-526 GCF_025772605.1 Campylobacter sp. CNRCH_2016_0050h
CAAACTAAATGAAGTGTTTGAAGAATGGATTAGTATGCGAAAAAATACTATTTCTAAAAAACATTATGAGGTAACCATATTTTCATATAATGCACATATAAAAGATATTATAGGAAACATCAAAATAAAACAAGTCAAATTAAAAGATATGCAAAATATTGTCAATAAAATGATTGATCAAGGCAAATCTCCAAGAACAACAAAAACAATAAAAGACATACTTTCTCCAGTATTTGAATTTGCTATTAAAAATGATTATATAGAAAAAAATATAGCAAGAGAAATAGAGATACAAAAATTTGATAACAAAAGATATTTTACTATTGATGATGAGGATAGAAATGCTCTTTATAAAGCTATTATTAATTATGAAAATTTAATGATAAGAGCTATGTTTATATTTCTTTTACATGGAAGAAGAAAAAGTGAAGTTCTTACATTAAAATGGGACAATATTGACTTTGCTAATAAAATTTATTTTTTACCTTCAAGCCAAAATAAATCAAGGAAAAACTTACAATTTCCA
>NZ_JAKMSK010000046.1:0-526 GCF_025772605.1 Campylobacter sp. CNRCH_2016_0050h
CGGAAATTGTAAGTTTTTCCTTGATTTGTTTTGGCTTGAAGGTAAAAAATAAATTTTATTAGCAAAGTCAATATTGTCCCATTTTAATGTAAGAACTTCACTTTTTCTTCTTCCATGTAAAAGAAATATAAACATAGCTCGTATCATTAAATTTTCATAATTTATAATAGCTTTATAAAGAGCATTTCTATCCTCATCATCAATAGTAAAATATCTTTTGTTGTCAAATTTTTGTATCTCTATTTCTCTTGCTATATTTTTTTCTATATAATCATTTTTAATAGCAAATTCAAATACTGGAGAAAGTATGTCTTTTATTGTTTTTGTTGTCCTTGGAGATTTGCCTTGATCAATCATTTTATTGACAATATTTTGCATATCTTTTAATTTGACTTGTTTTATTTTGATGTTTCCTATAACATCTTTTATATGTGCATTATATGAAAATATGGTTACCTCATAATGTTTTTTAGAAATAGTATTTTTTCGCATACTAATCCATTCTTCAAACACTTCATTTAGTTTA